>DATNCB010000303.1:0-2492 GCA_035571715.1 Ramlibacter sp. | reverse complement strand
CAATCGGCTGCCCACTGGCACCGGCGCGGTGAAACGCACCTTGTTCAGGCCGTAATTGACACCCATGCCGGAATTGCGAATCGTGAACGAGGTCTGGAAAAACTTCGGGATCAGCGACAGCGTCAGGAATCCATGGGCGATCGGGGCGCCGAAGGGCCCGGCCTTGGCCTTTTCCACATCCACGTGAATCCACTGATGGTCGCCGGTCGCCTGCGCGAACAGGTTGATCTGCTCCTGGGTGACCGTGATCCAGTCGCTGACGGCGACTTCCTGGCCGACCAGCGCCGACAGTTCGGCAAGGTTTTCAAGGGTTTTCATCCCCGGAATGTAGCAAGCCGGGCCAGAGCTCACTTGTCCAGCCAGCGACAGATGCCCTCCCACTGCTCCAGATCGCGCTCGACCCGGCTGGGCGCCACGTCGAACAGCGTCAGGCCCCGCGCGGCCAGGTGAATGTAGTTCTGGGTATGGCGCAGATAGCCCAGCACGGGCAGGCCCAGCGCGTCCACGAACTCGTGCAGCTTGTCGGCGGCGATCGTGCGCGGGTCGACCCGCATGCCCACGATGCCCACCTGCATCCGGCCTGCCCTGCGGTGCTCGGCCAGCTCGTCCAGGAAGGCGCGGGTGGCGAAGATGTCGAAGATGCTCGGCTGCAGCGGCACCACGACTTTGTGCGCGAGCTGGAGCACGTCGTTGAAGACCTTGCCATGCATTCCCGCCGGCGTGTCCAGCACCACATGGGTCGTGCCTTTGGGCGGCCTCGCGATGTTGCCCTCACTGATCCCCCAGGTGCCCAAGGGCCACGCGGCGCTCGGTCGCAGGCCCAGCCACAATCGCGAGGACTGCTGGCGATCGGCGTCGCCCAGCATCACGGCATGGCCTTTGCTGGCAAAGTAGCCCGCGATATTGGTCGCTATGGTGGACTTTCCGACACCGCCCTTGGGATTGGCAACAACGACGACCGGCATGATGGGCTCCTCTTTGTTCTTGCATTTCGGCACGGTGGCGCGTATTGGCCGCTGTGCGCTATGTTACCGGTATGGATGAGTCGGCAATACAAGGGCTTTCTCCCAGCATCCTGGTGCTGGCAGCCCACCCGAACTGGCGCGAGTCGCGCGTGAACCGCCGCTTGCTGGCGGCCGCGCAGGACATCGCGCGGGTCCAGGTGCAGGACCTGTATGCCAATTACGCGGACTACGACATCGATGTGGCCAGCGAGCAGGCCAGCGCCCAAAGCGCCAACCTGATCGTGCTGCTGCATCCGATCCAGTGGTATTCGATGCCGGCCCTGCTCAAGTTATGGCTGGATGAAGTGCTCACTTATGGCTGGGCCTATGGTCCGGGCGGCAAGGCTTTGCAGGGCAAGGACCTGTGGCTGGTGGCGACCACGGGCGGGCCGGAGAGTTCGTATCACCCGCAAAGCTACAACCGCTACTTTTTCGACGCGTTTCTGCCGCCATACGAGCAAACCGCCGCGCTGTGCGGCATGCGCTTCCTGCCGCCGCTCCTGCTGCACGGCGCCCGCCGCGCCAGCGAAGAGGCGGTGGCTGGCCATGTAGCGGTGTTCGCGCAGCGGCTGCGCAGTTATCCGCAATGGCCCGAACTCGACGAGCTCGAGCAATGTCCGGCCTGCGATGTCCCAACCACCGACCGGCCTCGCGTGTCCGATCCATCCGGACGCGCCAACGTGGATTCCGGGTCAAGCCCGGAATGACAGATATATGGAACACGCCCCCGCATGGCTGACGAACACCTTGATCTATCTGGGTGCGGCCGTGATCGCCGTGCCGCTGTCCAGGGCTCTGGGCCTGGGTGCCATCATCGGGTACCTGGCGGCGGGCATTGCCATCGGCCCCTGGGGCCTGCGCCTGGTCAGCAACGTGGAGGACATCCTTCACTTTGCTGAATTCGGCGTGGTGCTGATGCTGTTCCTGGTCGGTCTTGAACTGGAGCCGCGGCGGCTTTGGAGCCTGCGCCGCCCGATCTTCGGCTGGGGCAGCGCGCAGGTGCTGGGCTGCGCGGTGCTGCTGTGCGCCGCCGCGATGGCGGCGGGGTTGCCCTGGCGGGTGAGCCTGGTGGCTGCGCTGGGCCTGGCGCTGTCTTCCACCGCCATTGCGCTTCAAGTCATGGGCGAGCGCAACATGCTGCCCACTTCCAGCGGGCAAGCCGGGTTTTCCATCCTGCTGTTTCAGGATGTCGCGGCGATCCCGATCCTGGCCCTGCTGCCGCTGCTGGGTGGCGTCGCGGACGCGAGCGAAGCCAGCGCCGCCGGTCGCTGGCTGGAAGCGGCCAAGATCGTGGGCGTCATCGGCGGCATCACCCTGGGCGGGCGCCTGCTGCTGCGGCCGCTATTACGCTGGATCGCCAAGAGCAAGACGCCGGAAATCTTCACAGCCGCCGCGCTGCTGCTGGTCGTGGCCATCGCCGCGTTGATGCAGCTGGTCGGGTTGTCGATGGCGCTGGGTGCGTTCCTGGCCGGAGTGCTGCTGGCCGAG
>DATNCB010000302.1:0-3173 GCA_035571715.1 Ramlibacter sp. | reverse complement strand
GTGAAGCCCGCCAGACCGCCGCTGGTGCAATCGTGGAAACACGGCACTGGAGGAATGTCCGGACTGCACAGGGCAGCGTAGCAGGTAACACCTGTCCACCGCGAGGTGAGGATCAGAGCAACAGAGACGAGTCGCAGCGGGTAACCGCTGCGGGTGAAACGGGCAATCTCTACGCGCAGCAATACCAAGTAGGTGAACGCGGTGGCCACGGCTCGCGCCGAGGCCTTCCATCCGGGGCCCCCGGAAGTTCACGGGTAGGTAGCACCGAGCTGGTCGGCGACGATCAGCCCAGAGGAATGGCGGTCACGTCCGGGCAACCGGACGCCACAGAATCCGGCTTACCGGCGGACTTCACACTTTTATTTTCGCGGCGGCGCGGGGTCAGCAGCCGTCGACCTGGCCCAGCTTCAGCTTGCGCGCGCGCAGCGCCGTTTCGGGGTGGCTGCTCAAGAGACTGGCCCGGCTGCCTTCGCCGGCGGCCGGCGCCTTGCCCCGATGCGCGCTTTCGATCGCCAGCAGCAGCTCTGCCATCGGCACGGTGGGCAATTGCGCTTTCCGCATCAGGGCGGAGGCGAAGCAGTCGGCTTCGGTTTCGTGGCCGCGCCGATAGGCCATTCCCGTCAGCAGCGAGCTGCCGGTGGATACCAGCATCGACACATCGCCCAAGGCCAGCCCGAGGCCGACGTTGAGGACGCCCTGCTCCACGATGATGCGCGTCGTGTGCCGGTGCATCACGTGGCCGATCTCATGGGCCAGCACACCGACCAGGGCGTCGTCGCCCAGACCCTGCTCGCTCGCGGCTTCGACCAGCGCATCGGTCATCACGATGGTGCCGCCGGGCAAGGCGAAGGCATTGGCGCCCAGTCCCGAGCGGAACGACAGGTTCAGCTTTGGCGCATAGGCACGGTAGCGGCGCATGGGGGGCTCGACCTGCCGCACCAGCGCGTCGAAGCGATCGCGCAACTGCGCCTGGCGCGCCGCCGGCAAGTCGCTGGGCTTCAGCCAACGCTGATCCAGGTTCTGCAGCGCGCGAGCCGCCAGCGCGTTTTCCCATTCGAGCGGAACCTGGCGGGTCACTTGCGTGGCAGCCCATGGCGTGCCCCACCGGTAGAACGCGCCGACAGCTGCCACCGCGACGACGAATACCGCCAGCAAGACCGTCCAGCGGGTTTGCATCCGCTGCGCCAGCGGCGAGCGCTCACCGGCCGCCGCGCGCGCCGCCTGCCACGCTTTCACGTCGTCGATTTCCAGGCTGCCGTACTCACGCAGGTCCACCACGACGGTGCGCAGGGCCCGGCCGGCGCTCCAGGTTTCGGGCCAGCCGACACGCGACGTCTCCAGCGTCAGGGGTTCACCACCGGCAGCGGGCAGCGTGCGCAGATGCAGCGCAGGCCCGCGCGGCCCCGGCTGCAAGCTGACCAGCACGCGCTGCGCCCGGCTGCTGCGCCCGTCGAACCAGCGCGCGCGAATGGGCTCGGCCTCCACGATGGCCCTATCCCACCAGGTCCAGGCCTACCGCGTCCGCGAGGGCGTCGCCGATGCCGTCCTGCTGGCGCGCCGCCAGCTGCCCTACCAGCTGGTCCAGTCCGCCCTTGACGTGCAGCGTGACCGATTCAGTCTTCATGCGGTATTCGCTCACCATCGCGAACGGCCGATAGAAGCCGAGCGTGAGCAGCGCGAGAAGCATGTTCTTCAGTCGCAGCAGGACGAAGCGGCGAGTGCGCAGCCTGCACTTGAAGCGAGCGATCCGGCTTACCCCCACGTTGTTCCAC
The DNA here is from genome assembly GCA_035571715.1 of Ramlibacter sp. Classification (GTDB taxonomy): domain Bacteria; phylum Pseudomonadota; class Gammaproteobacteria; order Burkholderiales; family Burkholderiaceae_C; genus Ramlibacter. The sequence continues at coordinate 1,401 of DATNCB010000302.1, read as the reverse complement.
ACCAGCTGGAACATCCGGGCCTGGCGGTACGCCCGGGCCGGGGCCGAGGCGAACAGCAGGCCGAATAGAAAAGCGATCGTGGCTGCAATGATGGCGAGTACCAAGCCCGGTCCGGTCAGCTTGCTACCCACGGAAAAGGCGGTGATGGAGCCGCCGACAACCGCGGCCACCACGATGCCGAACACCAGGACGCTACCCAGGAACACGCCGAGCGTGGCCAGCCAGATGCGCACGAAATCGCCGTAGACCGGCTTCCAGCGGCCGGCCTGGCCGCCGATCTGCGCTTTGGACACCAGCAGGCTCTTGTAGTTGAATTCCAAGCGGACGATGCACAGGAAGGTCGCCACCAGAGCGCCCGCGATCAGCAGCCAGGCCACCAGCGGGACGGATCGCACGAACTGAAGCCGCGCGGCGCGCCTGGCCGGCAGCGATACATCGCCTACCATCGCGCCGAACACGGCGAGCACCGCGATCCAAGTCAGGGCTATTGCGAACACGGGCCAGCTGGCCTTGTACACCTCGGTCCAGCTGGCTGTGAACTGCAGCCGCACGCCGCGCCAGCGCGTGGCGCCGAGGCGAAACCGCATGGCGCTGCCCCAGAAGTAAGGAGCCAGTGCGGCGCCGGCCAGCAGCAACACCGATGTCGTACTGTCCTGCCCGGTATTGGCCGCCATTTTGAAGGCCACGTAGATGGCGACCAGCAACAGGAAACCGAACACCATCTTGCGTTGTTGCGCCGTGAACTCCAGTGGGCTTCCGGCCACCTGGGTGTGGCCGTAGAAGTACTGCGCCGTACGGCGTCGCGCGAACGGCGTGTAAAACCCCAGCGTGACGATGTTCAGCAGGAGATTGACGATCCATACCCGGAAGTACTCGCCGCCCGAGCCGGAAAAGTCCAGCGTGAAAGGTTCGATGCCCCCCCTGGGGGCGCCTGTGTCGATGCGGTAAGCCGCGGCGGGCGCGCGGCGGGCCAGCGCTCCGGCCAGGCTGTCTTCCAATGCCATCTTGCTATTGCTCCTGCGCGATGCGAAAACCAGTGTAGCAGCGGCCCTAGAACCGCTCGGACGTACGCAGATAGCGCCACTGCCCCGGCGCCAGACCGGCCATGGGCACGCGGCCCAGGCGAATGCGCTTCAGCCCGATCACGCGCAAGCCGACCTGCTCGCACATCCAGGGCACCAGCGCGGGCGCGATGCCCTTGAGCGCGAAGCGCAAGCGGGTCTCGTTTTGCCAGCTCACTTTCACCGGCGGCAATGGCCGGCCTTCGAACGCCAGGCCGTGGCACAGCCGGGCCAATCCATCGGGCGCTGCCTGGCCGGCGACTTCGGCGACCAGTTCCTGCTCGATCGACAGCGCATCTTCGGTGAGCTTGCGCACCACGCGCCGGTCCTGGCTGAACAC
>DATNCB010000301.1:0-1096 GCA_035571715.1 Ramlibacter sp. | reverse complement strand
CGGTATGCGTCCGCTGCCGTGAACACGCCTCCGGAACCGATCAAGTGATAGCGCGAACGATCCATGCGACGGTACAGTTCGCGCAACGTTCGATCGGCGGCCGCTGCCGCAACAGGACCCGAAACAGCACCGGGCATCGCGTCCAGTTGCGAAGCCGGCGTCGCGAGGCCGGCGGGCTTGCCGGGCGGCAGGTTCACCGAGAAACCGGTCACCGACCGAGCTGGTTCGACCGTCGCGAGAAACGCCTCCAGCTCCGTCAGTGATTGGAATGGCGCCACCTTCAGGAACAGCGGTTTGGCCACGCCGCCGCCATCGAGTGCGTCGAGCCCATGAAGCAGTTGAACCAGACGCGACGGCTCGTGAAAAAAGCCCCGGCCTTCGCGCGTGTTGGGGCAGCTCAGGTTCAGGCACAAGTAATCCGCAAACGGTTGCAGGCGGCGCACCGACTGCAGGTAGTCGCCGATCACCGCGTCGTCTGATTCGGCTGCCGCGCCAGCATCGCGATTGGTGCTGACGATGTTGATGCCCAAGGGCGCGCAAGCACTCAAGCCGGCCAGCCGCCGCGCCACCCGGTCGGCCCCGTCGTTGGGCAAGCCGTAGTTCACGACGATGCCGCGATCGCGCGGAATGCGAAACAACCGCGGCTTGGGATTGCCGGCCGACGGCTGCGCCGAGATCGAACCGACCTCGATGTGGCCGAAGCCCAATGCGGCGAGCATCGGCACGGCACGCGCACTCTTGTCGAAGCCGGCGGCCAGGCCCAGCGGAGTGCGAAAGTGCAGGCCGGCAATGTCCACGGCAAGTCGCTCGCTGTGGGTCGCGTGCAGCCGCTCGACACCGGAACATAGCCAGCGCGACGAACTTGCCAATTCGGCAGTCCGGATCGCAAGGCCGTGCACGGTTTCCGCATCGGCGCGGAACAGCAGGGGCCGCACCAGCAGGCGATACAGGTTCATGGGCCGATTGTCCCGCAGCCAGCACCGGTCGATAGGTCCTCGGGGCCTACAATTTGCCCTTTCCATTGGCGCTCAGGCAAAAAAGATTCTATGCAGCTTTCACCATCGATCTTCAAGGCTTACGACATCCGCGGCGTCGT
>DATNCB010000300.1:0-4123 GCA_035571715.1 Ramlibacter sp. | reverse complement strand
GGCGGATTCTTCGCGAAATAACGGTGGATGCCGCGCATGATGGCGTCGGCCAGCTGCTCCTGGTACGCGTCACTGCGCAGCCGGCCCTCTTCCTCGGGATTGCTGATGAACGCGGTCTCCACCAGGACGCTGGGAATGTCGGGAGCCTTCAACACCGCAAAGCCCGCTTGCTCGACCTGGCCCTTGTGCAGGCGGCCCACGTTGCCGATCTCGCCCAGCACAGCGCTCCCGAGCTTGAGGCTGTCGTTGATCTGGGCGGTCGTGCTCATGTCCAGCAGGGCGTGCGCTACGTGCGAGTCCTGCATCTTGACGTTGACGCCGCCGATCAGGTCGGCCCTGTTTTCCTTGTCGGCCATCCAGCGCGCGGCGGTGCTCGAAGCGCCGCCCTGGCTGAGCGCGAACACGCTGGCACCGCGCGCCGTCGGCGTGAGGAAGGCGTCCGCATGCAGGCTCACGAACAGGTCGGCCTGCACCCGGCGCGACTTCTGCACGCGCACGTGCAGCGGCACGAAGAAGTCGGCGTCACGCGTGAGGTATGCGCGCATCGGATTGCCGTTGATCACGCTGGCGTTGATGCGGTCGCGCAGCCGATGCGCGATCTGCAGCACCACGTCCTTTTCGCGGGTACCGCCCGGACCCACCGCGCCCGGGTCCTCGCCGCCGTGGCCGGGGTCCAGCGCAATGATGATGAGGCGATCGGTCTTCTGCGGCGCGGCCCGTGGCGTGGCGTCGGCACTTGCCTGTCCGCCCGGCGGCTTGAGCCGCAGCTTCTCGGCGATCAGCTCGCCCAGCGGATCGCTTGCCGGCGTTGGCTGCGGTACCGGCTGGTCTCGCATCCGTTCGGCGATCAGCGCCTCCAGGGGGTCGATGGTCTTGAGCGGGTAGAAATCGAACACCAGGCGGTGCCGGTAGGCCGCCACCGGTGTCAGCGTGAACACCTGCGGCACCGACGCCTGTTTCAGGTCCACCACCAGCCGCACCACGCCGGGCGTTTGCTGGGTGACGCTGATGCCCTCGATGAACGGATCGTCGGCCTTCACCTTGGCAACCAGCTCGCGCAGTTCCGGGTTGAGGTCGATGCCCGCGATGTCCACGGCCAAGCGCGGCGGATTCGCCATGATGATGGTGTTGGCGCTGAGTTGCCGCTCCGATTCGATCGTGACGCGGGAATATTCCGGAGCTGGCCAGATGCGCACGGCAATGATGCCGGCGCCGCGGGCGATCTCCTGCGCGCCCAGCAACAGCACCACCGTGCCTTGTCGCAGCAGCTCGCGGCGCTTCATTGCGTGCTCCCGGTCATGCCAGCAGCTCCTGTCCCACGGGCGTCTGCGCCAGCAGCGTGACTTTGCGCGACTCGTCGGCTTGCGCCTCGATGCGCACGACCAGATCGGCGCGGGGCAGCAGCGCAGCGGCCTTTTCCGGCCACTCGGCCAGCTTCAGGCCGGGTCCGGCGAAGATGTCGCGAAAGCCGGCGTCCTCCCATTCACGCGGATCGTTGAAGCGGAAGAAATCGAAGTGCCAGATCGGCAGGCCCTTGGCCTCGTACGGTTCGACCACGGTGTAGGTCGGGCTTTTCACCCGTCCCTGGACGCCCAGGGCGTGCAACAGGTGCCGGGCCAGCGTGGTCTTGCCGGCGCCCAGGTCGCCGTGCAGTTCGATGAAGGACTCGCCGATGACAGGATGAGCCGCGAGCCGCGCCGCGAACGCGCGGGTGTCGTCCTCGCTGCGCCAGACGGCTACAGCCGTTCCTACAATGGGCGGGTGGCGTTCAACAGTGGTCAGATCGACGGTCCTCAGCTGGTCGGGCAAGTCCGCAAGTGGGCTCTTGAGCTTGGATTTTCGCAAATTGGCGTAGCCGGTGTGGATCTTTCGTCCGCCGAAGCGGGCTTGCTGGCCTGGCTGTCCAACGGCTTTCACGGCGAAATGGCCTACATGCAGGCCCACGGCCTGAAAAGAGCTCGGCCGGCGGAACTCGTGCCCGGCACGGCCAGCGTGATCACGGCGCGCATGGACTACCTGCCGGCGGCAACGCGCGAGGGTTGGCAGGCGGTCGAGTTCGACCGCTTGCGGCGGCCGCGCGAGGGCGTGGTGTCGAGCTACGCGCGGGGCCGGGACTACCACAAGGTGCTACGAGCGCGGCTGCAGCAACTCAGTGATCGCATCGCCTCGCAGGTCGGGCCGTTCGGGCATCGCGTGTTCACCGATTCGGCGCCGGTGCTGGAAGCCGAGCTGGCGGTGCGCAGCGGCCAGGGTTGGCGCGGCAAGCACACCTTGGTCCTCAATCGCGAAGCGGGCTCGATGTTCTTTCTCGGCGAGATCTACGTCGACATGGCGCTGCCGCCCAGCGAGGCGGCCAAGGGCCACTGCGGCACCTGCAGCGCCTGCATCGAGGTCTGCCCGACGCAGGCGATCGTGGCGCCGTACCGGCTGGATGCCCGCCGCTGCATTTCGTATCTGACCATCGAGCATGCCGGCCCCATTCCGCAGGAGCTGCGGCCGTTGATCGGGAACCGCATCTACGGCTGCGACGATTGCCAGCTCATCTGCCCGTGGAACAAATTCGCGCGGCGCAGCGCCTTGCCCGATTTCGACGAGCGCAGCGGCCTCACGGGCCGCCAGCTCGCCCAGCTGTTCGGCTGGAGCGAGGAGGAATTCCTGCGGCACACCGAAGGCAGCGCGATCCGGCGTATCGGCCATGAACGGTGGCTGCGCAACATCGCCGTCGCCATCGGCAATGCGCTGCGGGTGCGCGACGATGCGGAACTGCGATCGGCGCTTCAGGCACGCGCCGATCACCCAAGCCCGCTCGTGCGCGAGCACGTGGCTTGGGCATTGGCGCAGGCTGTCTAATTTGGTTCCTGACGCCCTTCGGCGTTCGAGCACCCGGGCGGAGGCCGATGGCAGGGGTGGCCGGTCTCCGGGACACGCTCGCGGCGACTGACCGGGCACTCATACGAATTGGCGTCAACGCTGTTCCGGCGCGCCCCCGCGCCCACAACGCGAATGGCCCTGCGCCCGGCCACCCCAACCATCGACCTCACGTGACGTGACCGCGCGCGACGAAAAAACAGCTCGCTACTTGCTCGTGATGCGCCACTGAGCCGGAGAAAACTGCCGAGTGCCCGTCAATCTCGAGAGGCTGGTGGACGGGGTGGGTCGGGCGCAGGGCCATTCGCGTTGTGGCCAAGGAGGCGAACCGGGGCGGTGTTGACGCCAATTGAAGTGAGTGCCTGGGTCGTTGCCGCGAGCGTGTCCCGGAGAACGACCCACCCCGGCCGCCGGCCTTGCCCACATGTTGGCGTGCCGACGGGCTCTCGCCCAGCCCTGTCGCGCAGCTACTCAGCCTAGCGCAACACGCCCAGCGCGAACGGCAGGCTCAGCAGGGCGAGCAACGTGGAGAGCGTCACCAGTCCCGCCACATACGGGCCGTTGTAGCCCATGCGCGCGGCCAGCACGTAGGCGCTGGAAGCGGTCGGTAGCGCCGAGAATGCCAGGAGCACGGCGCTCTGGGCGCCGTCCAGCGCAAACAGATGCGCCAGGGCGAATGCGACCAGCGGCGCGATGAAATGGCGGATGCCCAGCACGCCGATCGTGAGGGCCTTGGCCCGCGCCAGCGTGCTGAACTGCATGCCGGCACCGGCGGCCATCAGCCCGAGTGCCAACGACGCGGCGCCGATTCGGGTAACGGCCGGCTCCAGCCACGCGGGAATCGCAAAACCCAGCAGGTTGGCCGCCAGCCCCGACACCGTGGCAATGATCAAGGGGTTGCGCACCAGCTCGCGGGCCAGCCCGGTGCGCCCGTGGCGCGCCATCGGCCAGACCGCCGCGACGTTGAAGAGCGGCACGCACATGCCGATCAGCACCGCTATCAGCAGCAGTCCTTGCGGCCCGGCCAGCCGCTCCGCCAGTGCCAGGCCCACGAACGAATTGAACCGAAAGGCGACCTGCGCACTGGCGGCGTGGTCGCGCGCATCGATGCGCTGCCCGATCCAGGGCAGGTGCGGCAGGCTGTAGGCGAGGGCGATGCTGGTCACGCCCATCAGCAGTCCCGCGGCAATCAGCCGGGAAGTCTCACCCAGATCGAGCGGACTTTTCACGATCGAGTGGAACAGCAGCACCGGGA
>DATNCB010000299.1:0-11091 GCA_035571715.1 Ramlibacter sp. | reverse complement strand
GAGGCCATCGGGCAATTCGGCAGTTGGTGTATCCGACATGCGGACAGACTAACCGAAACGTCGAACGTCTATTTGGCCGACCGCAGCTCCCTGCGCAAGATCTTGCCCACATTGCTCTTGGGCAGGTCGTCGCGGAACTCGACGTACTTGGGCACCTTGTACCCCGTGAGGTTCTGCCGGCAGTACTTCGCAACGTCGTCCTCCGAAAGCGTCGGGTCGTTCTTGACGACGAAGACCTTGATGGCTTCGCCCTGTTTCGCGTCCGGAATGCCGATCGCGGCACATTCGACGACGCCCGGGCATAGCGAAATGACGTTCTCCAGTTCGCTCGGATAGACATTGAATCCGCTGACGAGGATCATGTCTTTCTTGCGATCGACGATCCTGGTGTAGCCGCGCGTGTCCATGATGCCGATGTCGCCGGTTCGCATGAAGCCGTCGGACGTGAATGCCTTTTCGTTTTCGGCGGGCTGCCCGTAATAGCCGCGCATGACGTTCGGGCCCTTGATGCAGATTTCCCCCGACTCACCGACGAGCAGCGAATTGCCGTCGTCGTCCTTGATCGCGATCTCGATGCTGGGCAGCGGCAAGCCGATGGTGCCGGTGAATTCCTTGCTGACCACGACATTGTTGGTGCCGATGGCGCAGGTTTCGCTCATGCCCCAGCCTTCGACCATGGCGCAGCCCGTGGTTTGCCGCCACTGCCTGGCCGTGCCCTCGGAGGCCGCCATGCCGCCGGCCTGGGACAGGCACAGCTGCGAAAAATCGACCGACTTGAACTGGGGATGCTGCAGCAGCGCGTTGAACAAGGTGTTGACCGCGGGAAACAGGTGGAACGGCCGCTTCCTGAGCACTTCGACGAATTTGCCGAAGTCGCGCGGATTCGGAATCAAGGTCAGGTGCGAGCCCCAGCGAATCGCCAGCAGGCACAAGGTCAGCGCGAAGATGTGATACAGGGGCAGCGCGGCGATGCTGTTGGACTTGCTGACGTCGCCGATGCGCTTGAGCGCGGGCGTGAACCACGCGTCCGCTTGCAGGATGGCGGCAACGATGTTGCGATGCGTGAGCTCCGCCCCTTTGGACAAGCCAGTGGTCCCGCCGGTGTATTGCAGGAAGGCCAGGGAATCCAATGTCTGCGCCGTTGGCTTCAGCTGCATCGAGGTGCCCTGTGCGATTGCACGATTGAACGTCGTGACCGTGCGCCCTTCGGACAGCGGCAGCTTGTAGGGGGGAACCATCTTGGCCAGGTGCCGCACCGCGAAGGTGATCCAGGTGCCGAACCAGAATCCCAGCAGATCGCCCATGGAAGCCATCACGACGCGCTTGATGGGGGTGCGCGCTATCACCTCCTCCAGCGTCTTGGCGAAGTTCTCGAGGATCACGATCACCGTCGCGCCCGAATCTTTCAGCTGGTGTTCGAGTTCGCGCGCGGTGTACAGCGGATTGACGTTCACGCAGGTGTAGCCCGCGCGCAGCACGGCCGCCATCGTCACCGCGAACTGCGGAATATTGGGCAGCATGATGGCGACGCGCGCACCGGGCTCCAGCCCTTGTGCCTGCAGCCAGGCGCCCAGCGCCGCCGACAGATCGTCGAGCTGGCCATAAGTCATCCACCGCTCCATGCAAACCGAGAATGGGCGCGAGGCGTTCCTCTTGAACGATTCTTCCAGCAGCTGCGTCAGCGACCGGTATTGCTCCGGCTGGATCTCGTGGGGGACACCTTCGGGATAGCTCTTGAGCCAGTGCTTGTCCATGCAAATCTCCTTGCGCAGCGATTGTCGAAGCAGTCACCCTCGATAGTTAGGGGGCTTGTCCTAGGATGCGGGCCAACCCGGTCTCGCACGCGACAAGGTCGGCGTCGAACAACAGAGTCATCAGGGCGGATTCGCGCGCCTGGATGATCTCCAGGAAATCCTCGGCGCCGCCGCGCCGCGCCATGGCGGCAAAGGTGTCGAAGCCGCATTCAAGAAAACGCTGCAGCGCTCCCAGGCCCGCCGCCGCCGCCGGCGCGCGCATCATCTTGAGCATGACGCGCAAGCCGGCGGTGCGGGTGAGCCGCGCCATTTGCCGGCCGATGCCGAGCACGACAACCAGCTGGCCCTCGCGCTCCGGCCGGCGGCCCACCTCTCTCCAGGCGGCCGTATAGCGCTGCGCCTCGCTCAAGCCATCGGCCTGCGCCAGCCAGGCCAGGGCCATCGCCTGATCCAGTTCCTCTGTCAACGCATGCAATTGAGCCAAGGCGACGGCGGTACTTGCGACCTGCTCCGGAAAGAGCCTTTCAATCGCTCCGGCGATGCGCGCGAACTGCGCGTCGCGCTCGGCATAGTCCTTGTCGCTATACAACTCCTCCAGGAAGAACCGCGCGGCCGCCGCATAAGGCCCGCCGGCCAGCAGGTCGGCGTAGCTGCCTGCGAAGCGCCGCGACTGGACCCGCTTGACTGCCCCGACCGCCACGCCAAGTGTGGGGTTCGCTTCCATGGCCTGCCTGAGGAGCGACACCTGGGCGACTGCGCTGCGGATTTTTCGTGCGGCTTCCATGCAAGCCCATAGTCTAGTGTCCCGACGCTTGCCGGGCGCCGTGCTTGCCAGCGCTGCCAGGTGTGATACTCGCCTGATGCAATCGCACTCGGCGCTGGCTCGCCTGCAGCAGGCCACCACGTTGTTCATATTCGGCTGCGCGCTGGCGTGGCTGGCCTGGTACTGGCGCGATGCGCCGCTGCGCGCTGCCGCGGGCGCGGTCGCGATCGCGCTGGCTTACTCCGCGGTGCTCGCATTCGAATTCGTGATTGTGGGTTTCGTGAGCCGCCGCGACTCCGCTCCACAGCCCACCTGGCGGGAACTCGCGCATGCCTGGCTGCGCGAGACCACGACCACCCCACGCGTGTTCTTCTGGTGCCAGCCCTTTCGCTGGCGCGAGGTGCCTGATCGTCTTGCCCCAGCTCCCGGGCAGCCGGCGCGGCGCGGCGTGGTGTTCATCCATGGCTTTGTGTGCAATCGCGGTTTCTGGACCCCGTGGCTGAAGGAACTGCGCACACGGGACCACCTCTTCATTGCAGTCAACCTGGAGCCCGTGTTCGGCTCGATCGACGAGTACGTCCCGATCATCGAGCAAGCGGTGCGGCGAATCACCGACGTCACGGGCCTGCCGCCGGTGCTGGTGTGCCACAGCATGGGAGGGCTAGCCGCGCGCGCCTGGCTGTGCGCGATGGCGGCCGACGCCCGCGTGCGTCACGTGATCACCATCGGCTCGCCCCACCACGGTACCTGGCTGGCGCGCTTCAGCCACCTGACGAACGGCCGCCAGATGCGCCAGGACAGCGAGTGGTTGCGGCGACTGGAACGGAGCGGTGACGCAAAGCGCAACGCCCTCTTCACCTGCTGGTACTCCAACTGCGACAACATCGCCTTTCCGGCATCCACCGGCACCTTGGCCGGCGCCGATAACCGGCTGGTTCGTGGTGCGGCGCACGTGGACCTCGGCTTTCACCCGCAGGTGATGGCCGAATCGCTGGCCCGCATCGCAGCGGCGTAGCGGTGAATTTTTCACAGCAAACGCCCGCCATATTCCCCGCCGGCGCCTCGGGCGCATTCCTATGCTCGGAAGCACGAAAACAGCCGGGAGACAAAAATGAAAGTGCTTGCCAACAGCGACGGTATCGGCGGTGTTTCGCTGGTGGACGGCGATACCTCGCTCGGCTCGGCCCTGATGCTATTGATGGACGAGCTGGCCCATGGCGTCGTGGTCACGACGGTGGAGGGCCGGCTGCTTCACGCCAATCTCGCGGGTCGCCGTGAGTTGGGGCGCGCACGGGTGCTGGAGTTGCGCCACCAAGTGCTGCGCGCGCTCGCGCCGGCCGACAGCAAGAGCCTGCAGGCAGCGCTGGCCAAGGTCGCCGAGGGCAAACGCAGCCTGATCGGGCTGAGCCCCGCCCAAGGTGCCGTGGTGACAGTGGCCGTGCTCCCGCTGAAGGGCGAGGAGCGGGGCCGGCTGCCCAACGCGGCGCTGCTTTTTGCGCGGGAGTCGGTGTGCGAAGCGCTGATGCTGTGCTTCTTCGCCCGCAGCCACGCGCTCACGGCCACCGAGGAACACGTGCTGGGCATTTTGTGCCAGGGTTTTTCCGCGCCCGAGATCGCGGCGCAGATGGATGTAGCGGTTTCGACGATCCGCAGCCACGTGCGCAGCCTTTGCGTCAAGACGCGTTCCAGCGGCGTGCGCCAACTGGTCAACCGGGTCGCCGTGCTGCCCCCGGTAGCGCCACCCTTCTGGTCCCAGGCAATGCACTAGGGAGGTTGCCTAGGACTCTGTTCACCGCCCCTCGCTCTCGGGGGAATGGAAATCCGCCGTTGCGGCGGCTCATGCTAGAGTGCGCTTGGATTGGGAGATCTAAGCCATGAACATACCTGGCATATCAGCTGACCGTGAGAAGCTGATCGCGGCTTTGAACCCGGCTTTGCGGCCGCTGGCGCTCAAAGGCGCCATCCGCAATTATCGCAAGAACAGCGTCATCATCAATGAGGGCGAGGTGGGTGATTCGCTCTTCGTGCTGCTGCAGGGCAGGGTGAAGGTGTATTCCACCGACGCGGAGGGCCGCGAAATCACCTATAACGTGGTCGAGCAGGGCGACTACTTCGCCGAGATGTGGCTGGACGGGGGCCCGCGTTCCGCCTCCGTGATGACCCTGGAACCCAGTGTCTGTTCGATCGTCAGTCGCGTGGCGCTGCGCGAGCACCTGGCTGAAGAACCCGAGTTCGCGTTGGACCTGATTTCGCAAGTGATCCGCCGGGCCCGGGCCGCGACCGAGTCGGCGCGCAGCATGGCCTTGTTGGACGTCTATGGCCGCGTCGTCCTGGCTTTGGAGAGCCAGCGCGGCGCCGCCAAACCGGACGCTCCGGTTGAGCTGACCCAGATCACCCACCAGCAGATCGCCAACCGCGTCGGCGCATCGCGCGAGATGGTCAGCCGCCTGCTCAAGGACCTGGAAAAGGGCGGTTATATCGAACTGGGCGTCAAGCGCATCACGCTGCTGAAGAAACTGCCGGCACGCTGGTAGCGGTGAACGCGGTACGGGCGAGGCGGGACCGGCGAGCGCCCCGACTCACCAGGAGATGAAGAATGACGAACCGCTACGGCTGTATCTGCTGCGCGTTGCCAGGGAATCTGCTCAAGCACCTGGCGCACAAGTCCGCTGGCGTGGATCGCGAATTGATCCAAGCCCAGATCGAACATTCGTCCATGCTGCGCGCGCAACGCGCCGTCCAAAGCAGGCAACCGCCTGCCGCCACAAAATTGGGCAAGCAGCCGCTGCACCGGCAGGTCTTCGACGCGCAGGGCAGCACCTTGCTGCCGGGCAAGCTGCTGCGGGACGAGGACGATCCCCCGGCGCACGACGGCCAGGCCAACGATGCCTATGAAAACGTCGGCATTGCGTTGCAGTTCTGCAAGAGCGTGCTGGGCCGCGAATCGGTGGATGGCCGCGGAATGCGCATCGACACGTCGGTGCATTACGGCGAGCGCTTCGCCAACGCCATGTGGACCGGCAAGCAGTTGATCGTGGGCGACGGCGATGGCCACCACGTGAAGGGGCTGGCGCGGTCGTTGGGCATCATCGCCCACGAGTTCTCGCATGGCATTACGCAGCACCTGGTCGAGGGAGGTTTGGGTGTCGTCCAGCTTCCGAACCGGCCGCCCACGCTCAAAGGCGAGGCCGGCGCGCTGAACGAGTCCTTCTCGGACGTGTTCGGCAGCATGATCAAGCAGTGGCACGCCAAACAGGACGTGCGTCAGGCGGACTGGTTGCTGGGTGAGGACGTCCTGGCAGCGCATGCCGGAAAGGCCGTCCGGTCCCTGCAGGATCCGGGCAACACCAGCTTGACGTGGCCCGATGACGACCAGATCAAGGACTTCGGCCGCTACCGGCCGACCGACGAGGCCCACAAGGCCTCGGGCATCGCCAACCACGCCTTCTATCTGGCGGCAACCCGTCTCGGCGGCAATTCATGGGAAAAGCTCGGTGCAATCTGGTTCAAGGCGTACCAGCGCTTGCGCGCCCGTGCCACGTTCCTGGATGCCGCCCACGCCACCCTGGACGTTGCAGCCGCGCTACATGGCAAGGGGGCCGCATCGCACGAAGCCGTCAAGGCGGCATGGAAGCAGGTGAAAGTCCTAGCCTGAACTGCCGGCGGCGCACCATCCGCGTACCATCGGGGAATGGAATGCCCGGCCTGTCACACGGCAAACCCAGACTCGAACCGCTTTTGTGAAAACTGCGGTGGCGCACTGTCTTTCAAGTGCGCAGCATGCGGGTTCATTTGCATGCCCCAAGCCAAATTCTGCGGCGGCTGCGGGACTTCGACCAACGCGACGTTGCCAACCGCGGAACCGGCTGCGCCGGTATTTGTCTGGGCCGAGTTGAAGCAGGCTACCGTCCTGTTTGCCGACATCGTGGGATCCACCGAACTGGTGGCCAGTCTCGATCCGGAACAGGCCATGGACCGCTTGCGCCCGGCTGTGCTGCGCATGCGGGCGTCGGTCGAGCGCTTCGGAGGGACGGTGATGCGGACCCTCGGCGACGGCGTGATGGCTCTTTTCGGTGTGCCGCGTGCGCTCGAGGGCCACGCCTTGCTGGCTTGCGAGGCCGCGCTGCACATGCAGGAAGCATTCAAGGGTAGCGCAGATGGCCTGTCGATCCGCATTGGCCTGCACTCGGGGCAGGTTGCCTCGGACCCGGAAGACGCGCAAGACGGCCATGGGGGCGGGGCGCACGGGGTGACTATCCATCTGGCGAGCCGGGTGGTCGCGCTGGCCGAACCGGGCGGTATTTGCCTGACGCAGGCTTGCCGCACGTCGGCGGGGCCGGGATGCGAAACGCAATCGCGGGGGCGGCACCAGCTCAAGGGGATTCCGGGACTGGTCGAGATTCTGACGCTGACGCAGGTTCGGGCAACGGCCCCGCATCGGGCCGGCGGCGAACTGGGTATGACGACCTTTCGCGGGCGGCAAAGGGAGCTTGCGAATCTGGTCGAGGCGCTTGAGCAGCTCGAGAACGGCCAGCCCCAGGTCCTTGGAATTTCCGGGGATGCAGGTGCCGGGAAGAGCCGGCTGTGCCAGGAGTTCGCGCGGCTGTGCACGGGCCGTGGTATTCCCATGTTCGAGGTGCGGGCGCAGCTTCACGGTCACGCCTTGCCGCTACAGCCGATCCTGGAGCTGTTTCGGGTTTATTTCTTCGGCATCGGCCCAGGCGACAGTCCGGCGAGTGCGCGCGCTCGCATCGCCAACCGGTTCCTGGCGCAGCCGCTGGCCGAAGCGGACATGGCGCTGCTGTACGAGTTCTTCGGCGTCGCCGATCCCGGCGGTTCCCCGCTCACCCTGGGGCCTCGGGCCGGGCACGCGCGACTGCTCGCCCTGATCGCGGAACTGGCGCGGCAGGACGCCGATACGACGCGTGTGATCCTGATCGAAGATCTGCACTGGCTCGACCAGGCCAGCGCGGAATTTGTCGCCGCACTGGTCGACGCCGTACCGGGCACGCGCACTCTGCTGCTGCTCAACTATCGAGCGTCCTACCAGCCCCCGTGGTCGCAAGTGAGCTACTTCCGGCAGCTGGACCTGGGCGAACTGCCGGCCGCCGACATGGACGCGCTGGTGGCGGGGCTGCTTGCGCCCGTCAGCCGCGTTCCCGCGATTTGCGAGCTGGTGGTCCGGCGCAGCGGCGGCAACCCCTTCTTCGCCGAGGAACTGGTTCACACGCTGGCCGAGACCGGCGTGCTCTCTGCCGACTCAGGACAGCCGGTGGGGGAAATGGAAGCCGTGGAGCGCGCATTGCCCGCGACGGTGCAGGCGGTGATCGGTGCACGCCTGGACCGCGTCGGCGAGCCCGAGAAGACCTTGTTGCAGATGTGCGCCATCATCGGCAAGGAGATCCCGCTGGCGGTGCTGGAGCACGTGGCCAGTCCGCTGGCGAGCCAGATCGAGCGCGGGCTGGAAGGCCTTTGCCGCGCCGGGCTGATCCTGCCGCAGCCCTCGGAAGGCGGGCGGCGGATCGCGTTCCGGCACCCGCTGATCCAGGAGGTGGCCTATGGGACACAGCTGAAGGTCCGCCGCGAGAAGGTGCACGCGAGCGTCGCCGCGGCGATGGAGCTGTATTACGCCGAGCAGATCGACGAGTACGCGGGCCTGATTGCTTACCACTTCGAGCAGGCCGGGGAGCGGATGAATGCGGCGCGCTACAACGCGCGTGCCGCCGCATGGGTCGGCAATACGAACCCCGCGCAGTCGATCAAGCACTGGCGCAAGGTCCGGCAGTTGCTGGAACAGGTGCCGCGCGACCCCGAGGTGGATCGCCTGCGCGTCACGGCGGGCGGCAAGATCGCGCTGCTGGGCTGGCGGGAAGGCATGACCCTGCAGGAAGTCAAGCCTCTGATCGAAGAAGCCCTTGCGCTCGCGAATCAGGCCGATGACAGGCTCGTCCCATGGCTCCTGACGATCGAAGGCCGGATGGTCGTCGCAAGTGGCGGCCCGGCCGACAGCTATGTCGATTGTGTCAAGAAGGCGCTGCTGTATATCGACGTCGACCGCGACCCGGGGCGTGTGGCCGTTGCGAATGCTTTTCTCAGCCAGGCGTATGGCTGGGCCGGCTTGTTGAACGAGGCGCTCGCCGCCAATGACGTCGCGCTTGCCAACGTCGCGCACGTGGATGCGTTCGATCGCGAGTTCATCGGCTTCAGCGTCGAGCAGTGGATCCTTGGCGTGCGGGCCCGGCTGCTGACGCGCATGTGCCGCCTCGCGGAAGTCGGCGATTGCCTGGAACAAGTGGCGAAGCTCGACATCTGCGCTTCCGATCAACCCGTTCCCGCGATCACGCATTTTGGCTATGTGGAGCTTGCCTGGGCCTTGAGCGATGCACAACTGGCGCAGCAGAAGATAGGCGAAATCGTGCAGCTGGCGGGTCGCTATGAAGCCATGCCCTACGTGCGCGTCTTCATGCACGGCTATGCAGCCCTTGCCATGTCGGTGGCGGGCCAGCACGAGTCGGCCATGCAAGGCTTTGAACAGGCGCTTGCGCTGATTCAGCGCACCGGCGCGGCGCGCGAGTATGAATCCGAAGTGCTGGCCGGCCTGGCCGAATGCCACGTCCAGCTGGGCCAGTTTTCGAAGGCGCACGAGCGCGCGACGGAAGCCATCGAGCTCTCACTCGCCCGCGCGACGCGGGTGGCCGAGTGCCGTGGCTTGATTGCTCGCGGAGCCGCCCTGCTGGCGCGGGGAGAACGGTCCGCCGCCGATGCGGACTTCGATCGTGCCGATCAGTTGATCCGCCTCACCGGTGCGATCAGCTGGCACCGGAAGCTGCAGGCCGCGCGCAGCGCAATCACGTCCGCACGAGCAGCGTGAACTCGCGCATGCCGTAAGCGTCGAGTACTTCGACCTGGCCGCCGATTTCGCGTGCGCAAAACTCGATCCAGGGGACTGGCGCCGTCCGATACAGTTCGGGCTTGCCTTCGACGCCGACGGGCAGTGGCGCGAGAAAGTTGACGGCGAAGCCCCGCGCGCTCGTCTGCGCCATCTGCCGCAGAGTGTCCGCGATGAAGTCCTCCCAGAGCGGTAAGGGCTCGTGGATACGAACGTTGAAGATGCCGCTGGCGACCGAGTAGTCGGCGCAGCGTGGAATGTCGGCTCCCACGTGAAACGCAGTGCTTCTCCGTCCGCGCCAAAGCCTGCGCGCGGCAACGACCATCTCCTCGGAAAGATCAATACCCAGGTAGTCCACGCGGGCCGACCGGTGTCGCCGCGCGATCAGCTCGAGCAAGGCCCCATACCCGCAGCCGATGTCGTTCAGGCGAAGCGGCGTCGCGAATTCACAGATACGCAATAGCTGCACGAACCGCAGCTGCTGCGTGGGCGCGCACGACCAGTCCACGCCCATCGGCGTCGGACCATGCCGCGTGATCTTCGCGCCGTAATAGCGCGCGATCCGCAGCTTCAGGTCCCGCAGCGCGTCGGGCGCCGCACCCATTACTTCTTCTTGGAGGCTTTCTTTGCCGGCTTGTCGTCGCGCGGCTGCATCGGCAGCGAGATCCAGAGGTAGTCGGTATTCATGTAAAAGAGCGGGCGGCCTTTGCCGCGCATGATCACGCCTTCGTTCTCACCCTTTTCCCGCATGTCGTGGAAATCGAAGTAGACGGGTAGCGGCTTCTTGGATTCCAGATTCGCCAGGATCGCCTGCGCGATTGCAGCGTCGCCGTTCTGCCCCTTCACGTTGGACTTCTCGCGCCGCAGGTGCTTCAGATAGGTGTAGAAGCGGTTCTTGACTTCGTGGTTGATCGATCCGCCCAGGTGCAGGGACGTCACGCTGGTCGCGAATGAGCGGCCCTCCTTGAAGATGCCGAATTCCTTCTGCAATTCGACCATCTCGTCGATGCCGCCGTGGTGCTCTTTCGCGCCGTGCGGCGCCGCGAAGCGCAGGTTCAGCTCATCGAGCATCGTGCCGACGTAGACGTCGTGCTCTTTCATGAAATAGCCCATCGAGAACCCTCCCGCCATGGTGGCGCGTTGTTGCAGGATGCAACGCAGTTTAAGCCAAGAGTGTGCTTGTCCAAGCCTCCGCTGAGGCACCGCGAACCTGCCGTCTATTTCTTGTCCAGCACCCCGCGGCGCATCTGGTCCAGCTCGATGCTCTCGAACAGCGCCTTGAAGTTTCCTTCGCCGAAGCCCTCGTCGCCCTTGCGCTGGATGAACTCGAAAAAGATCGGGCCCAGCTGGTTTTCGCTGAAGATCTGCAGCAGCAACGCGCCCTTCTTGCCGTCCACCAGGATCTTGCGTTTCTGCAGCTGCGCGATGTCCTCGCCATGGCCGGGAATGCGCTTGTCGATCAGCTCGTAGTAGGTGTCGATGGTGTCCAGCAGCTTCACGCCGGCCGCACGCATCTTGTCGACGGTGTCCAAAAGATTCGTCGAGCCCAAGGCGATGTGCTGGATGCCCTCGCCGTGGTACATGTCCAGGTACTCCTGGATCTGGCCGGCCTTCTCGTTGCCTTCTTCATTGATCGGGATGCGGATCTTGCCGCAGGGGCTGGTCATGGCCTTGCTCTTGACGCC
>DATNCB010000298.1:0-8758 GCA_035571715.1 Ramlibacter sp. | reverse complement strand
GTGCGCATGCGCGATCGCGGGGTCGACGTGCTGGGGCTGAAGGCGACGTTGACGGCTGCGAACCTGGGCATGCCTTCGGGTGCCGTGCTCGATGACTCGGAGGCAACCGCCCACATGCTCAGCGTGGAGACCGGCGAGTTCTTGCGTTCGGAGGAGGACATCGGCTCGCTGGTGGTCGGCGTCAGCCAGGGCAAGCCGCTGTACCTGCGCGAGGTCGCGCGCATCGAGGCCGGTGCCCAGTTGCCGCAGCGCTATGTCTGGCTGACGCCCGGCCCGACTTCCGCAGCCCCCGACGACGGTCATCCAGCTGCGACCGTGCAGACCGGTCAGGTCTTCCCCGCCGTGACGATCAGCGTGACCAAGAAGCCGGGCGAGAACGCGGTGGACGTGGCGCATGCGGTGCGCCAGCGCGTCGAGTCGTTGCGCAACACGGTCATCCCCGCCAATATCGAAACCACGGTCACACGCGACTACGGCGAAACCGCCGCCGAAAAAGCCAACAAGCTGATCCAGAAGCTCGCATTCGCCACGGCCTCCGTGATCGTGCTGGTGGGCCTTGCGCTGGGCCGGCGCGAAGCGGCCATCGTGGGCGCGGCCGTGATCCTGACGCTCACTGCCACCCTGTTTGCTTCCTGGGCCTGGGGCTTCACGCTCAACCGGGTGTCGCTGTTCGCGCTGATTTTCTCCATCGGGATCCTGGTGGACGACGCGATCGTCGTGGTCGAAAACATCCACCGGCACCGGCAGCTGGACCCCGACCGGCCGCTGCGCGAGATCGTTCCCGGCGCCGTCGACGAAGTAGGCGGCCCGACCATCCTGGCGACGCTCACCGTGATCGCGGCGCTGCTGCCGATGGCGTTCGTGTCCGGCCTGATGGGCCCGTACATGAGCCCGATCCCGATCAACTCGAGCCTGGGCATGGCCATTTCGCTGGCGATCGCGTTCACCGTGACGCCCTGGCTGGCGCTGAAGCTCTTGAAGTCCCATCACTCCGCCGCACCAGGACACGCGGGAAGCTTGACCGGGCGGGTGCAGGCCGTGTTCACCCGGCTGCTCACGCCGCTGCTCGCGAGCGCGCGCAAGCGCTGGTTCCTGCTCGCCGGGATCCTGGGCGCGCTGGCGCTGTCGGTGGGACTGGTGCTCGTGCAATGGGTGGTGCTCAAGATGCTGCCCTTCGACAACAAGAGCGAATTCCAGGTGGTGGTGGAGATGCCCGCGGGCACGCCGCTCGAAAATACGGCCGCTGCGCTGCACGAGATGGGTGCGTATCTTGCGCGGCAGCCCGAGGTGCGCGACCTGCAGGGCTATGCCGGCACCGCCAGCCCGATCACTTTCAACGGGCTGGTGCGCCAGTACTATCTGCGCGCCGAAGCCGAGCAGGGCGACCTGCAGGTCAACCTGGCCGACAAACACCACCGCAGCGAACAAAGCCACGCGATCGCGCAACGCCTGCGCCCTGCCCTCGAGGAGATCGGAGCGCGCCACCACGCCCGCGTCAAGATCGTCGAGGTACCGCCCGGGCCGCCGGTCATGAGCCCGCTCGTGGCTGAGGTCTACGGTCCCGACGAAGCGGGGCGCCAGCAGCTCGCCCAGCGTATCGCGCAGGCGTTCGGCCGCACCGCCGACATCGTCGGCGTGGACAGCACGCTCAAGGAAGACGCGCAGCAAGTCCACCTGACGGTGCGCAGGCAGCGCGCGGAGTCGCTCGGCATCCCCGTGTCCGCCGTGGCGCAGACCGTCCACGCCGCGCTGTCCGGCGTCGATGCCGCGTATCTGCACGACGGGCAGAGCAAATACCCGGTGCCGGTGCGGCTGCAGTTGCCGCTGCAGGCGCAGGTCGGCCTCGACGCGCTGCTGGCACTGCCGATGCGTTCGGCTTCGGGCCGGCTGGTGCCGCTGTCCGAGCTGGTACAACTGGACCGCGGCACGATCGACAAGCCCCTCTTCACCAAGGACCTCAAGCACGTGAGCTACGTGTACGGCGATGTCGGGCTGCGCAGCGGCCCCAGCGCCCGGCAAGGCATCCCCGATTCACCCCTGTACGGCCTGTTTGCGATCCGTGCCAAGCTCGACGCTGCCGCGTTGCCCGGCACCGGTGAACTCGGCGAGTACTGGATCCGCCAGCCCGCCGATCCGTACCGCGCTTACGCGGTCAAATGGGATGGCGAATGGCAGATCACGTACGAAACCTTCCGCGACATGGGCGCGGCGTACGCCGTCGGCCTGGTGCTGATCTACCTGCTGGTGGTGGCCCAGTTCCGCAGCTATCTCACCCCGCTGGTGATCATGGCGCCGATCCCGCTCACGATCATCGGCGTCATGCCCGGACACGCGTTGCTCGGCGCGCAATTCACCGCGACGAGCATGATCGGCATGATCGCGCTGGCCGGCATCATCGTGCGCAATTCGATCCTGCTGGTCGACTTCATCGAGCTGCAGGTGCGGCAGGGGGTTGCGCTGCGCAGCGCCGTCATGAATTCGGCCGCCGTGCGGGCGCAGCCGATCGCGCTCACCGGCCTGGCCGCGATGATCGGTGCCTTCTTCATCCTGGACGACCCGATCTTCAACGGCCTGGCCGTGTCGCTGATCTTCGGCATCCTGGTCTCGACCCTGCTGACGCTGGTGGTCATTCCCGTCCTGTACTACGCGCTGTACCGCCGCCGGTTCGAGCCGGCTGCTTAGGCCCTGACTGATTTCGTTTCACCAACCTGGAGTCGCACCATGACCGTCGATCGTTACATCCACATCTTCGCGGGGTTGTTCATCCTCGTTTCGCTGGCGTTGGGCGTCGAAGGCAGCCCGCTGTTCATCAGCAGGTGGGCGCTGGCCTTCACCGCCTTTGTCGGCGCGAACCTGTTCCAGTTCGGCATTACCGACGTCTGTCCGCTCGGCTGGATGCTCAAAAAGCTGGGCGTGCCGGAATCGACGGCCGCCTGCGCGCGTTAAAGTTGCGCCCATGACTGAAGAATCAATCCGCGTCGACTTGACGCAGCAACAGGACTACCGCCTGGCCGTGCGCTTCGGCGGCGCTGTCCCCGACCTGATCGCCGACGAGCCGGCGCCGATCGGCACGGGCACGGGTCCTTCGCCCAAGCAACTGCTCGCAGCGGCGGTAGGAAGCTGCCTGTCGGACTCGCTGCTGTTCGCGCTGCGAAAGTACAAGCAGAAGCCCGAACCGATTTCCTGCAGCGTCGAAACGGGCGTCGGCCGCAACCAGCAGGGGCGGCTGCGGGTGCAAACGATGAAGGCCGTGCTCACGCTCGGGGTGGCAGGCGCGTCGTTGCAACACCTGGACCGCGTGCTGGACCAGTTCGAGGCTTTTTGCACCGTGACGCAGAGCATCGGCGCCGGCATCCCCATCAGCGTGGAAGTGTGGGACGCCACCGGAGCGCGGCTGAAATGATGGCTACGCTCAAGGACGCACCGGCTCGCGCCGACATCCTGATCCGCCTCAAGCGCGCGGAAGGCCAGCTGCGCGGAATCCAGCGCATGGTGGAGGAAGGCGAGGCCTGCCTGGACATCGCCCAGCAGTTTTCGGCCGTGCGCAAGGCGCTTGACAGCACCTATGTGCGCATGACGATGTGCATGCTCGAGCAGGAGCTGCAGGCGCGGCTGCAGGATTGCGGCAAGGGCTCCGAACTCGCACCGATGATGGCCGACCTTCAGAAGTTGCTTAGCCGGATGGGTTAACTCCCGGTACTAGGTCAAGCGTTAAGTACTCTCTGGCCGCCAACTGACAAATGTCAATGTTGCGGAATTAGCCGGACCCTAGAGTGGACTCGTGCCAAAGAGGAACGCGAATTCCTTCAGGCACTTGGGCCACCGGGAGCAGTTAGCCCGAATGGCAAGGCTCCGGCGTCCTCATTCGCCGGGATGCAGGGAGACAACATCAGACCGATACGGTCGTCACGGCCGTTTCGGGGTCTCCACCGCCCGCCGCCCGTGTAAACGGCCGGCGGGTTCTTTTTTTGGCACTGCTCGTAACGGAGATTCCATGCGCAAAGTTGTCTGGTTCATGGTCGCGGCTTTGTTGCCGTTGTGTTCGCTGGCGGCGGGACTTCCGCCGCTGCGCATCGGGGTGATCGGCCCCTTCACCGGGTCATCGTCCGATTTCGGCCTCCAGATGCGCAACGGAATCTCGATGGCCGCCGACGAGGTCAACGCCGTGGGCGGCTATATGGGCCGGCAACTCGAGCTGGTCATCCTGGACGACAAAGGCGACCCGGAAACCGGACTGAAGATGGCGCAGCAGATGGCGCGCGAGAACGTCACCGCCACCATCGGCTACTGCAACACGGGCGTCGCGGCCAAGTCGATCGACGTGTTCCAGACCAACAAGATGCCCCTGATCATTCCGTGCGCCACCGGTACGGTGCTCACTTCGAAGTTTCCGCCGGCGGAGAGCTACATCTTCCGCACGTCGGCCAAGGACGGGATCCAGGCGCCCTTCATGGTCGAGGACATCGTGCGGCGGGGCTGGACTCGCGTCGCGGTGTTTGCCGACACCACCGGCTACGGTGAAGCCGGCCTGAAGGACGTCGAAAAGGCGCTGGCGGCCAAGAACCTCAAACCGGTCTACGTAGCGCGCTTCGCCCTGGGCGTGAAAAACCTGGACGAAGACCTGCAGGCCGCCAAGGCAGCCGGCGCCAATGTGATCCTGAACTACACCGTGGGTCAGGAAAATGCCGTGATCGCGAAGGGACGGCAGGCGATGAAATGGAAGGTGCCGCTCATCGGCGCATGGACCCTGTCGTTTCCCTTCTTCCTCGATGGCGCCAAGGACGCGGCCGAAGGCGCCTTGATGGTCCAGACTTTCATCGCCGAGCCCAGCAACGAGCGGCGGGCCGCGTTTCTCAGCGCTTATGGCCGGCGCTACAACCTGCGGCGCATTCCGGTGCCGATGGCCGCCGCCCAGGCGTACGACTCAACTTACATCCTGCTGTACTCGCTGTTCGGCATCCGCGACGGCAACCTGAACGGGCCGGCCGTGAAGACCGCGCTGGAAACGAAGGCCCGCACCTATTACGGCGTCGTCGCCACGTACGAGCGGCCCTTCAGCCCCACCGACAAGGACGCCCTTACGCAGAACATGCTGGTGATGGGGGTGGTGCGAAACGGCGCCATCACCTTCGCCTACGACGAAGACGCCAAGCGCAACTTGTTCGTGCAGCGCAAGCAGTGAACTGAGCCCGCCGCCCGCACGCGCGGCGGGCTTTCAATGGATCTCAGTTAGCCGGCCAGCGCGAGCTCTTGCGAAATGCGCCGTTCCAGCTCCGACACGCCGACACTGGTGAGATCCAGTTCGTGGGTGCCGGCCACAGCGCGCAGGGTGACCTTGCCCAAGGCGGGCCGCAGTTCATCCAGGAACGAGGCGGGGGCAAAGATGGTCAGGGCGCCGAAGTGGCCCACACGGGCCTCGTGCTCGAGATATTGGCCCAATTCACGCGCGAAGCGCGTGCATTCCTTCTGCCGGGCGTCCATGAGTTCGGCGCGCTGGCCCCGCCCGGCCGGATGGACGAAACTTTCCAGGACCACCATCGCGCTGGCAGGCTCTTGCTGAAGCACCCGCGCGCGCGTAACGTTGGCAATCAGGATCCAGGCGGGTTTCGGTCTGGTGAGCATCGAAAAGGGAGCCGCAAGGCCCCGATAATCTGCATCACGATAGCCCCGTGACGGCCGGGCTGCCTTGATACGTGTCAAAGTCGTCCCTGAAGCCCGGGAACGAGTCGCCGCCTTGCGACGCGCCGGGTGCCGTGCCAAAGGCCCTTAGACAGCCTTGAAAGCCCACTGGTGCACGCCTAAACTCCGATCCCCCTACCGAATGGCCAAGGAGATGAATCATGATGGTTGCACGCTGGAGCATTGACGCCAAATTCGGATACAAGCAGAACGTAGTCGACATGATGCAGCGCTGGCTGCGCGAGATCGGTCCCAAGGTCGGACTCAAGCCCGACAGGACGCGGCTGCTGACCGGATCGGTGGGCGCGCTCGAAGCGACGGTTCAGTCCGAACACGTGATCGAAGACCTGGCGGAATTGAACCGGACCTGGGATCAGCTAGCGGCTCTGCCGGAACACCAGAAATGGGGCAAGGAGCTCGAGCCGCACGTGGTCTCGGGCACCAGCCGCTGGGAGATCTACCGCCTTCTGTAGGCGAGCCGGTAGCTTGCCTAGGGCTCGAGTGAGTCGCCGAGGCCGTGCCTGATGGCATAGCGGATCAGTTCGCTGGAGTTCTGCAGGCCCATCTTCTGCATCAGGTTGGCCTTGTGCGTGCTTACGGTCTTGACCGAGAGCTTCAGCTGCGCGGCGATCTCGGTCACGGACACCCCTGCCGCAAGCAGGCGGAAAACCTCGAACTCGCGATCGGACAGCGTTTCATGCGGCTGGGTTTCGCTGCCCGGCATCGCGCCCAGGGCCAGCTGCTCCGCCACTTCCGGGGTGACGAACGCGCCGCCGGCGGCAATCTTGCGGATCGCCTGCTCCAGCTGACCCGGAGCGCTTTCCTTGGTGAGGTAGCCGCTGGCTCCGGACTTGATGGCGCGCACGGCGTACTGGAGCTCCTGGTGCATGCTCAGCACGAGGATGCGCAGTTTCGGCTTCTCCGCCCGCACCAGCTTGATCAGTTCCATGCCGCTGCGCCCGGGCATGGACAGGTCGAGCACGAGGATGTCGAAGTCGAGCTCGCGCACGCGCTGCATCACCTCGGCACCGTTGGCTGACTCGCCCACGACTGACATGTCCTTTGCCTCGGAAACGATGCGCTTGAGGCCCTCGCGCACGATGGCGTGGTCGTCGGCGATGACGATCCTGATCATCAAGGCTCCCCGTTCTCCTGCACGGGTATGCGCACCTGCACCCGCGTACCCTTGCCGGGCTGGCTGTCGATCGCCACGGCGCCTTTGAGCAGGTGAGCGCGCTCGCGCAGCCCCATCAGGCCCAGCGAATGGGGCTTGCGCGGGGCGGCCGTCGCGAAGCCCTGGCCGTTGTCGCGCACTTCCAGCATCACGGCCTGGCCAGTGCGGGCGATGACCACGCCTGCTTCGGTGGCACGGGCGTGCTTGCCGACGTTGGCCAACGATTCCTGGACGATGCGAAACACCGCGGTCGCATAAGGCTCCTCCAGTTCCAGGTCCTCATCGACCGAAACCTCGCACGGCACGCCGGTGCGTTGCGTGAAGTTGTGGGCCAGCCATTCGATCGCCGGCGCCAGCCCGAGGTCGTCAAGCAGCAGTGGTCGCAGATCGGCCGCAATGCGCCGCGTCGCGGCCACAGTCGTATCCAGCATGGTGACCATGTCGGCCAGTTTGGCCACGGTCTTTTCCGGTTCGGCCGGCGCGTTGTCGCGCAGCCAGATCGTGTCCATCTTCAGTGCGGTGAGCGACTGGGCCAGTTCGTCGTGAAGCTCGCGCGCGATGCGGCTCTTCTCGCCTTCGCGCAGGTTGTGGGCCTCCGCGGCGAAGCTGCTCAACTCATCCTGCGCCCGCACGCGCTCGGTGATGTCGCGCAGGATCACAGTGAACAGCTTGCCCTCGGCCGTGTCGAGCTGCGAAATCGAAGCTTCCATCGGGAATTCTTCGCCGTTGGCACGCAATCCATAGAGCACCGTGCCGTCGCCCATCCGGCGCGACGTGGTCCCGGTCCGGTCGAACCGGTGCACATGAGTGCTGTGGTTGGAACGAAAGCGGTCGGGCATGAGCTTTTCCAGCAAGCCGCCCATCATCTGTTCACTGGTCCAGCCGAATATCCTCTCGGCCGCGCGGTTGTACAGCACGACGCGCTGCTGCTCGTCCACCGTGATGATCGCGTCCATCGCCGAGTCCAGCAACCCGGCCAGCCGGGCCGACAGACGAGTCTGGCGGTCGATGGCCTGCAGCCGCTCGCTGATGTCGCGCAGGATCACCGTGAGCAGCTTGCCCTGCGGCGTTTCCAGCTGCGAAATCGATGCATCCATCGGGAATTCTTCACCGGTGGAGCGCAGGCCGTAGACCACCCGCAGGCCTCCCATGCGGCGCGATGTCACTCCAGTGGTTCCGAATAATTCGACGTGCTGGGCGTGGGTGGACCGGAAGCGGCCGGGAATGAGCTTTTCCAGCGGCTGACGCAGCATCTCGTCGCGCGGCCAGCCGAATATCTTTTCGGCGGCGCGGTTATACAGGACGATCCTCTGCTGCTCGTCGATCGTGATGATGGCGTCCATTGCCGAGTCGAGCAGTCCGGCGAGCAGCGCTGCGGCGTTACCGGCGTCGCCGCTCAGCGCCTGGGCATCGAGAATATGAACGGGAGAAAAGGCCACACATCAGTATGACATGTACTGATCTCCCTCAAGATATGGCGAGTTAAACCGATGCGTACACAAACGTTAACAATCGAGCGGGCCCAACTCAGCCATAAGCAGGACTGCCGTTTCCGTTCGGCCCGGCGCAAAGAGTTGCGACTTGTCGCGCTAGGCGGCTGGCCGCGAACGCGCGAGCAGGCCGCGCACCTGTTCGTCGGCGGTCTGGGCGAAATCGCGGTAGTACTGTCCCACGCTGCGGAAATCCGGCGGGCTCAGCACGCTCAGAAACTCGTCGGCCGCCGTGCCTATGAGTTCCTGCGCTTCGGGCGGCGCGACCGGTACGGCCACCACGATCCAGGCCGGCTTGGCGCTTCGCAAGGCCACCAGGGCAACGCGCATCGACGCGCCGGTGGCCACGCCATCGTCCACCACGATGACCGTGCGGCCCTCGACCGGCACGGCTTGCCGCTTGCCGCAGTAAAGC
>DATNCB010000297.1:0-6179 GCA_035571715.1 Ramlibacter sp. | reverse complement strand
CCTGGCCAAGCGCGAGCAGCTGTACAAGCAGGCGCAGGTGATCTTCAAGGAGCAGGAGCCCTGGTTCACGATCGCGCATGCCGTGCAGCTCAAGCCGGTGCGCAAGGAAGTGATCGACTTCAAGCTCAGCCCGTTCGGGCGTCACGTTTTCTATGGCGTGGACATCAAGGAATAGGCCGCGCGCTGGCCGTCGGTAATGGAGTGGTGGAGTGATGCAGTGATGGACAAGCGCGGGTGGCTCCCATGAGTACGTCATTGGCATCCCCGCCGGTGATCGGCGTTTTGGGCGGCAGCGGGGTCTACGACATCGACGGCTTGTCGGGCAAGCGCTGGGTCAAGGTCGATTCGCCGTTCGGCGAGCCGTCCGACGAACTGCTGTTCGGCGAGTTGAACGGCCAGCGCATGGTGTTCCTGCCGCGACATGGCCGCGGTCACCGCATCCCGCCCGGCGAGATCAACTTCCGCGCCAACATCGATGCGCTCAAGCGCAGCGGGGTCACCGACCTGATCTCGGTCAGTGCCGTGGGCTCCCTGCGCGAACAGTTGCCGCCCGGCACTTTCGTCATCGTGGACCAGTTCATCGACCGTACTTTCGCGCGCAACAAGAGCTTTTTCGGCACCGGCCTGGTGGCCCATGTGTCGATGGCCCACCCCGTGTGCAAACGCATGGGCGATCACCTCGAGGCGGCGGCGCGAGCAGCGGGTATACCGGCCGTGCGCGGGGGCACTTATCTGGTGATGGAAGGGCCGCAGTTCTCGTCGCTGGCCGAGTCGGAGCTCTATCGCCAATGGGGCTGCGACGTGATCGGCATGACCAACATGCCGGAGGCCAAGCTCGCGCGCGAGGCGGAGATCTGCTACGCCACCGTCGCGATGGTCACCGACTTCGACTGCTGGCATGAAGACCACGATGCGGTGACGGTCGATCGGATCATCCAGGTGTTGCTGGCCAACGCCGACAAGGCGCGCTCCCTGGTGCGCCACGTCGCGCCCCACATTACCGCCGACGGCGATGCGTCGGCGTGCCCCTGCCGCCACGTGCTCGATCACGCCCTGATCACGGCGCCCGAGGTGCGCGACCCGGCCATGATCGCGCGGCTCGATGCGGTGGCCGGCCGTGTCCTGGGGCCCGCGAAGGCCAGATGAGATGCCGGACGAATTGAAGCTGCGCAAAGCCATGGTGCAGGCGTCGCTGGAGCTCGACCGCCGCGGCCTGAATCGCGGTACTTCGGGGAACGTGGGGGTGCGCTGCGACGATCGCATCCTGGTGACGCCCTCGGGCGTGTCTGCGCGCGACCTGACTGCGCAAAGCATGGTGTTGCTCGCGGCCAATGGCGATGTCATCGGCGTGGGACGCCCCTCCAGCGAATGGCGCTTTCATCGCGACATCCTGATGTCGCGCCCGGACGTTCATGCGATCGTCCATGTGCATTCGCCGTTCGCGACCACGCTGGCGTGCCTCGGTCTGGAGATCCCGCCCTTTCACTACATGATCGCGGCAGCCGGCGGCGCCACGATCCGCTGCGCGCCGTACGCCTTGTTTGGCACGCAGGAGCTGTCCGATCACGCGCTGGTTGCACTCCGGGACCGGCAGGCCTGTCTGTTGGCCAATCACGGGATGATCGCGGCCGGCCGCGACCTGGAGCACGCCCTGGCGCTGTGCGTCGAAGTGGAGAGCCTGTGCGAGCAATACTGGCGCGCCCGGCAAATCGCCGAACCGCGCCATCTTTCGGATGCCCAGATGGCCGAGGTGATGGAAAGATTCAAGACCTACGGCCAACGCGCCGACGCCGAGCAGGACCGGCGATGAGCGGCGCGCAAGCGAACGCCGTGGAGACGCTGCGCTGGTGCGACGGGCACCTGGAAATGATCGACCAGCGCGTGTTGCCGGCGCAGTTCAGGTACCTGAGCTACGACAGCGCCGAGGCGGTGGCGCAAGGCATTCGCGACATGGTCGTGCGCGGCGCCCCCGCGATCGGCGTTGCGGCGGCGTACGGCGTTGCGTTGGAAGCGTTGCGCCGGCGCGATGCATCACCGTCTGAATTCACCGGCCTGATGGAACGCGCCTTCACTGTCCTGGCGGCCAGCCGCCCTACCGCGGTCAACCTGTTCTGGGCGCTGGCGCGGATGCGCCTGCGCTGGCAGGCGCTCGCGTCGGAATCTTTGCCAGTGCAGGCTCAGGCTCTGCTGGACGAAGCGCATGAAATCCTCGCCGAAGACATCCGGGTGAATCGCGCGCTGGGCGCGCATGGCGCGGCGCTGCTGGCCGATGGGACGCGGGTGCTCACGCACTGCAACGCCGGGGCGCTCGCCACCGCCGGCCACGGCACGGCACTTGGCGTGATTCGCTCGGCCGTAGAGGCGGGAAAGCGTGTTTCCGTCATTGCCGATGAAACCCGCCCGTTCCTGCAGGGTGCGCGCCTGACGGCGTGGGAGATGGTGCAGGAACGCATCCCGGTCACGCTTATCACCGACAACATGGCCGGGTTCCTCATGAGCCGCGGCGAGATCGACGCGGTGATCGTCGGTACCGATCGCGTGGCGGCCAATGGCGACGTCGCCAACAAGATCGGCACGTACATGGTGGCGGTGCTGGCGCATCGCCACGGTATCCCGTTCTACGTGGCCTGCCCCACGTCCACCATCGACATGGCGATTGCGAATGGCGCGGCGATCCCCATCGAGGAACGCGCTCACGCTGAAGTCACCGGCTTTCGCGATGACCAGTGGGCGGCCGAGGGCGTCCTCGTGCGTAACCCGGCATTCGACGTCACCCCGGCGGAGCTGGTCACCGCGCTCATCACCGAGCGCGGTGTTGTCTATCGGCCGAATCGCGAGCGGCTCGAGGCTCTGACCAAGGCAACTGCTTGAGCGTGCTAGGGACGCTGGAACTGCCAGGTCGCGCCCACGGTCCAGTTTGAGTCGGCCGGACCGCGCAGGCGCTGGGCGCGGCTCAAGTCGATGCTCCAGCCCTCGCTCACGGCCCAGCGCACGCCGGCACGCAGGAAATGCGTTCCACTGTCGAGATAACGCTCGGCCACGACCGACCAGTTTGGCTGGGCTCTCCACTCCGCCGAAACGCCGCCGCGGTTCTGGTCGGCGTCTGCCTGGTTGAAATCACGACCCAGGTTCATGTGCAGCGCCAGATCATCGCGCACCGCCCAAGTAAACAGGGTGACCAGCGTGTCCGTCCGATGGCGGGGCTGCGCTGCCTGCCAGGTAGCCGCCAGCGACAGCCCGGCACTGAAGCCCGGCGTCACCTCCGTCGCCCATTTCATCTGCAGGCCGGTACTGTTTTCACTGTCGCCAGCCGCTCGCGCGTGCTCGCCAGCAGCATTGAGTTCGACCGGCCCTACCCGGCAGCCGCCGCCAGCGTGCAGCAGGCGATCGCTGCCGTGCGCGGCGGTCCACCACGTTTCCACTTTGCAACCACCCGGATCCGTGATCGCCGCGTCATCCACAGCATGGTGGCCGCCGGCGGCCATGGCGCAGGTGGCGGAAAAAGTGCCCACCAATAAGATCCAGATGCGGGCGCGCGCACGCGCGCCGCCGGAGATGTTCGTCACGTTGTTTTCCTGTCCTGTTCTTGCAGCCACTTGCCACCTTTCATGCCCAACCATGGGCCGTCGCATGAAAACTTCTCGATTTGGCCAGGAAGCTGAACAATAAGTCAAGTGTAATGCGAATCACTCGCAAACAGGCGGCTGCACCACGGCCTTTGGTGCCGCTCAGCACAAAGCTTGTCGAAGATCAAAAGAGCCGTGTCTCGCCGCGTGCGGCGGTCGAATGTGCGAGCTCAGCGCAACCAGCCGCGGCGGTAGCAATACCAGACCGGAAACGCCGCGCTGAGGAACATCAAAGTCACCACGTAGGGGTACGCCCAGCTGCCCAACACAGCGAATTCGGGAAACTGCAGGTTCATGCCGTAGATGCTCGCGACCAGAGTCGGCGGCAGCAATGCCACGCTCGCGACCGAAAAGATCTTGATGATCTTGTTTTGGCTGATGTTAATGAAGCCGACCGTGGCGTCCATCAGGAAGTTGATCTTGTCGAACAGGAAAGCCGTGTGGTTGTCCAGGGATTCGATGTCGCGCACGATTTGGCGCGCCTCCTCGAACTGGCCGGCGTTGAGCATGCGGCTGCGCATCATGAAGCTCAGGGCGCGCCGGGTGTCCATCACGTTGCGCCGAATCCGGCCGTTCAGGTCTTCGTGCCGGGCTATGGCTGCCAGCACCTCGCCTGCCAATGCGTCGGTGACCTCGCCCGCGAGCACCTGCTTGCTGACTTTTTCCAGCTCGTCGTAAATGCCTTCGAGCGTGTCGGCCGAATACTCGGCGTCGGCGTCGAAGAGTTTCAGCAGCACTTCCTTGGCGTCCTCGATCAGTCCTGGCGCGCGCCGCGCGCGCAGGCGCAGCAGCCGGAACACCGGTACGTCCTCGTCGTGGATCGAAAACAGCACGCCTTTGCTCTTGAGTGCTTCGTTCACCAGGTTCAGGATGAATGCAACGCGCACCGTGCGGGGTTGCTCGTCGTCGGCGATCAGGAAGTCGCTGCGGATGTGCAGCTCGCCGTTATCCTCTTCGTAAAAGCGCGCCGACTCCTCGATGTCCTCGTCCATCGCGTCCTCGGGGATCGACAGGCCGAAGTACTGCTTGACCCAGCGTTTTTCTTCGACCGTGGGCGCCTCGAGATCGACCCAGATCGGATGAAACTTCGACAGCTCCTCCAGCGACTCGATCTCCTCCTGGAAGAGCCGTCCGTTGACGAGCGTGAAGATGTTGAACATGGCTGATCAAATTGGGGTCGGATTCCAATCATTCGGGCAGGGTGAATGCGTGACGCACGGAAGCTTTCGAATAATTGGAATCTGACCCCAATTTGATTCGAAAGCTACCTACTGGGGTAGCTTTCCAAGCAGCGCTCTCCGGAAATTGCGACCGGGCGATTATGCCGCGCCCAGAGACTCAGGCTCGCGTTTTCCTGCTGTTTTTCCAGCGCACGGTTGCCGACGGTCTGGTGTGGCACTTCAGGATGGAGGACATGTACGCCAAGCTGGCGGCTTTGGCTTGGCCGGTGCGGCGGTCACACGCGCCGCCTCACGGCCGGGCCCGCGAGCTTGTCGGCGCCGGGAAAGCCGAAAGGATTGATGAAATCGATCAGCAGCACTCGCCGGCTTCGGGGCAGTCGCCTGGAGGCAATCCATTGGGGGCATGGGCGCCGGCATTGGCGCATTTTGGGCGGGCTCAGCAGGTAGCGGCGCCGTCGGTCCGGACACATGAGGCAGGACTAGTCCTACATAGCTCAACCAATCTGTCCGACATACCGGATGAGGTATCCACCCTAAATTCGAGTTGACCCTCCCGGCCTTTGACCGTCTCCGGGGACCTCCAAGGAGTTATCGATGATCCAGCTCGCGACCGATCCGACCGCAAGCCGAATGAGCTACCGCCTCGCACGCAGCGAAGAGGAGGCCAAAGACTCGAGTTTCGACACCAAGCGCGGGCGCACCGGCCACGCTTGGCCATTCCTTAGCCGCTATGCGCCCCAGCCGGCGCGCCAGGACGGCCAGAAAAGCGCCGGTAGCGCAAGCCGCAGCTGATCGCGCCATTTACAGAGCAAACATCATGTCCATAGAACCCAAGTCCCAGAAGCAATATAGCGACACGCCGCGCGACAAGCCGGTGAGCGAACGTACCGAGCATGCCAATCTCGAGCGCCCGGGCGCGCAGGCCCACCCGTGCGCCCGCGGCTGGAGCCACGCGCAAAATCCGATCACCGCTTGGCGTACCCGCTAATCGATGACCACCACGCCAGGTGGCAAAGGCGGCCCCGTTGGGGGGCCGTTTTTTTTTGCAAAGACCACGCGTTATGCCGGGTCAAGCAAAAAAACCAGCCTTTTCAAGCACTTGAAAATCAGCCCGACAAAGGGTTTCATTTTGACCTGCGAGTCGCGCGAAATCCGTTGCTTTTCGAAGGTATCGCGGGCATAGTGAATTCAAGCTTTGACGAAATAACAGGTTCGCCGGCCGTCCGGCCTCGAGGACGGTCCTTTCAACCAGAGTGCACAGGAGGCTACTCATGAATTTGACGATCAGCGGTCACCACTTAGAAGTTACCCAGGCGCTGCGCAATTACGTGACCACCAAGCTTGATCGAATCACCCGGCACTTTGACCAAGT
>DATNCB010000296.1:0-23036 GCA_035571715.1 Ramlibacter sp. | reverse complement strand
TACGCCTTTGACCGCGGCTGCGGCCGCGTTGTCGTCCATGACGGGAGGTGCAATGAAACGGATTCTTGTCTTGGGTGGCACAGGGTTTGTCGGCGGGCATCTGTGCAAGGAACTGGCTCGCCTGCAGTACCGCGTCACCGTACCGACACGTTCCAAAGCGCAGGCGGTTCTATCGCAGCCCTTGGTCGACCTGGTGCAAGCGGACATCCATGACAAGGCGGCGCTTGCACGTTTGATTGCGGGACACGACGCGGTAGTGAACCTGGTTGCCATCCTGCATGGCGACTTGTTCAGGTTCGAATATGTTCACGTGGAGCTGGTGAAAAAGATCGCGCGGGCCTGCCAGGACTCGGGCGTCCTGCGCCTCGTGCATGTGAGTGCGCTGGGCGCCGCAACGGACGCACCGTCCATGTACCAGCGCAGCAAGGCCGCGGGTGAAGCGGTGCTTCAAGGCTCCCAGCTTGATTGGACAGTGCTGCGTCCGAGCGTCATTTTCGGCGAGGGCGACCAGTTCCTCGCGCTGTTCGCGCGCCTGCAAAAGGCTCTTCCCATCATGCCGCTCGCCGGCGCGGATACCCTGTTTCAACCGGTCTGGGTCGGGGATGTGGTCGCCGCGGTCGTGCAATGCCTGCAAAGGGACGACACCGTAAAGCGAACCTTCGAAGTTTGCGGACCCGAACGCTTCACGTTGCGGCAGTTGGTGAAGATGGCGGGCAGCCTGTCGGGGCACGCTCGTCCCGTGATCGGTCTGCCTCCCCCGATAGCCCGACTCCAGGCGCTGTTCATGGAGCTGGCGCCGGGGCCAACTCTGATGAGCCGGGACAACCTCGACTCGATGAAAGTGAGCAATGTGGCCAGCGGCAAGCTGCCGGGCCTGGACGCGCTGGGGATCGCGCCTCATGCCTTGGATGCCATCGCGCCGACGTACCTGGGAGCCCGCCAATCATCACCACTCTGAATGGTTCACATCACCATTCTAAAGTGGACGCATATCAGTGGAAACCCTAGGATATGGTCATTGCACCGGACCACACGGGTCCCGGGCGTTTTGACAGAAGGAATCAATCATGTCCAGCTTTGCTCACACGGCGCATCCGAGCCAACGCTATCCGATGGCGCGCGTGCATGTCGCAGCGCCGGGCTTCCAGCACGTTTTGTTCGACCTGCTCGTCGGCGTCGCCACGCTGCTGTCTGGCTCGGTAAGAGACACATTCCGGCGCTGGTCAGCGGCCCGCCGGCAAGCCGCCCAGGACCGCATGTTCTGGGAATTGGCGTTGACGGACCATCGGGTGATGGCCGATCTGCATGCCATCAAAGACTACGCGGAGTCGCGCGGCACAGGCTACGCGAGCTGATGCGGCAGGGGATGAGTCGCCGAGTACAGGCGACTACGCGGGTTTGGGGAAATTCCCCAATACTGATGGGGCTTTTGGGGGCGCGAACCCGCCGCATTCTGGCCGGCTTGGTCGCCGCCCGTTCTCGAAGCATTTGACGCAGAACCCGGCCGCCGTCTCCCACAACTGCGTTTGCAATCCCGCCATGGAAAATGGCTTGGACAGGATGCGCGCAACGCCGTGCCGCTCGGCCTCGGCCCGTACCGTGTCAGCGGGGTGCGCCGTCATCAGGACGCAGCTGCAGCAATGCACCGTGCGAATGGCCTCCAGGGCCTCGAAGCCGCTCATGTCCGGCAGGTGGTAATCGAGCAGGATCATCCCAGGACGGAACTCGCTCGCGGCGATCACGGCGGATTTGCCGGTGGCGGCAATGCGTGCATCCCAACCGCCACGCTGAAAGTGCGCCTGCAGGTTCTCCGCGAGGATTTCTTCATCCTCGACGATCAGGACTTTCCTGGATTGAGCCACCAATGTTCCTCTGTTGTCTGGGGGCGCTGAAGCGCACTCGTACTCGGTTTGCTGCTGCCCGGTCGCCGATTATCAGCACGTTGCGTGCCATTCGTTTCGTATGCGCATCCAGGATTAATCTTGTTTCATATCGATTCATCTGCACCTGACCTGCACCTGACCAACCGTGGCTGCCATTGCACTGCCATTGCAATGTCGAACAGGTCGTTCGCTATTGGCAGGCGAAGCCTTGGAATGACGCACCGGTGACGGCGCGATGTCCGACAAGCTGACGCGTTTGTGGCCGCGTAGTATCAGTGCGGTACCCAGCGGTGCCGCATCCGCAGCCGCGGGATTTACGGCGCGGCTCTTGAAAGGATTCATCGTGATCAAACTTGCTTTCATCGCAGCGATCATCAGCATCCTCGCCGCGTGCTCCAGCATGTCAGGCAACCAGTCCACGTCGAGCCGGGACGGCAAGAGCAATACCTCCACCATGGGCGCTCCTCAAACCATGCAACCAGGCGGCCCATCGGGCAGCTCCGCCGGCGGCGGGATGTAAGAGCAAGAGCGCGGTGCTACCCGGCCCAGGCAAAGGGGGCAAAGTGCCCGTTGCGCGTGCCGCTCGTGTCGTCCCAATTGATTCCGAAAACATGGAAGCTGCTGCGCGTGGCCTTGGCTAGAGACAGCCGCGTATTGACTGGATGCATGGTGTTGTCCACGCAGATGGCCTCATCGGGATTGGCGGCACTCGCAATTCCTTCGCAAGCCTGATCGACCAGATCACCTGCGCGGAGCGTGCGTTTCAGCCCGTCGATCTCGAAGCGAACCGGCCGCCGCTCGACGCCCGCCATACGGCCGACGAGCGGGCCGAGCGCGGCCATCGGGCCACCGGCGGCGCCGGTCGCGATCGCAGTGATCGCCTCGGCCTGCTGGTCCGAAGCGGCTTGGTCGATGATCAGCCCGACCGTGATGTTGCCTTCGGCCATTACGCCCGGGGACTGCATCATGACGACGAACGACACGCCGTCGAGCTTGACGCCGTCCTTGGCGCCCCTGTCGACGCGCATCCCGATTGCGACCTTGCATTCACCGTCGGTCGGACGCGCCGTGAGGTTGGAACTGATGCATGGGCAGAGCAATGCGCAATTGCACGTTTCCATGTATTCACCAGAGATTTGCCAGCTTGCCATCGCCATTCTCCTGAAAGACGTGCCAGTGCGGTACCGGCGCGAATTGAGTTGTTCGCCGTCAAGCAGTAGGCTAGGCAACTTATTCCCGTGCGTGCGAGCCCAGAGGTCACATCCGGGCAATACATGTAACCGGTGATTCGCAAAGGAGTGGCGATGGAACAGCAGCGTTCTGACTCCGCGAGCGAAGCGCCACCAGGCGTCACCACTCTCATTGCCCAGCAGCCCAAGCGGACGATTGCAATCCTGCTTTTCAGCGTGGCCGGTTGGCTGTTCCTTGCCTGGATCGCCGTTGACATGGGCCATCCGGTCGCGCAGCTGATGATGCCCGGATCGCCAGACTGGAGCGCCGCCAGTGTGCTCGCGATCTGGTTGATGTGGGCGCTGATGATGGCAGCGATGATGCTGCCGTCCGCGCTTCCTATGATCCTCACTTTCGCGCACCTGGGCAGGCGCAACGGGGAGCAGGCGCGCGCGCGCAGCTTTGTCGCAGCTTACCTGGTGGTCTGGTTCGGCTTTAGTGCCGCCGCCACCGCTGCGCAGTGGGTGTTGCAAGCCATGGATTGGGTCGATCCCATGATCGTCAGCACCTCGGCTTTGCTGACGGGACTGTTGCTCGTCATCGCGGGCCTGTATCAGTTTTCGCCGCTCAAGAAGGTATGCCTCTCGCACTGCCGCACGCCGTTGGGCTTCCTGATCGGAGAGTGGCGCGCCGGCGTGAGGGGTGCCTTCGTCATGGGGGTGCGGCACGGCTTGTTTTGTGTGGGCTGCTGTTGGGCGCTGATGGCCTTGTTGTTCGTGGGGGGCGTCATGAACCTGGCCTGGATTGCCGCACTGTCGATCGCCGTCGCGGTCGAGAAGTTGGCGCCGCGCGGAGAACGATTGGCAGCGGCGCTGGGGCTCGCACTGATTGCGGGAGGCTTGGTGAAGTTGCTGTCTCTCGTGGCCTCGTGAACCAGGGAACGGAACCTTTACGAAACTGTTTTGCGTTGCGCCAGCTTGACCAGTCCCGAGACCGAGAAGCAGATCACGAAGTAGACGGCCCCGGCGAAGAGCAACATTTCGACGATGCGTCCGTCGCGTTCACCGATGCCGTACGCGCGGCCGAAAAAGTCGGCCAGCGCGCTCACGTAAACCAGCGCCGTGTCCTGGAACAGCACGATCACCTGCGTCAGCAGCAGCGGGGTCATGTTGCGGAACGCCGTCGGCAGCACGATCAGCCGCATGCTCTGCCCGTACGTCATGCCCAAGGCATAGGCGGCCTGGTACTGGCCGCGCGGAACACTTTGCATGCCGGCACGCACGATCTCGGAGAAATAAGCCGCCTCGAACATCGAGAACGCGACCAGCGCCGAGGCCATGCGCACGTCGGTGCCCGGCGACAGGCCGAACAGACCCTGCAGGATCTGCGGCACGATCAGGAAAAACCACAACAGCACCAGCACCAGGGGAATGGAGCGGAAGGTGTTGACGTACAGCTTGGCCGCGAGCGACATGACGCGCAAGCTGGACAGCCGCAGCAACGCGATCACGGTGCCAAGCACGATGCCAACCGCCATCGCCACGCCGGTGATCTTGAGCGACACCATCATGCCGTCGCCGAGCAGCGCCAGCGTGCCGCTGTTGATGGTGCTGAAGTCGAACTGGTAGGCCATGGCCCTCACTGCTCCCGCATGCCCAGCAGGCCGGGAATGCGCGTGCGCCCTTCGACCCACCGCATCACGCGCAAAGCGCTGAGGTTGACCGCGACGTAAAGCACCGTCACCGCGATAAAGGATTCATAGGGCTGCGAGGTGTAGTCCACCAGCTGCCGGCCCTGTGCCGCGAGTTCCAGCAGGCCGATCATCGACGCGACCGCGGAGTTCTTGAACACCGTCATGAATTCGGACGTCAGCGGCGGCGTGATGATGCGAAACGCAACCGGCAGCATGATGTAGCGATAGGTCTGCGGCAGCGTGAGGCCGATCGCCAGGCCCGCGTCGCGCTGGCCGCGCGGCAGCGACTGGATGCCCGCGCGCACCTGCTCGCAGATGCGGGCCGCCGTGAACATGCCCAGGCACACCACCGCCGCCAGGAACTGCTGCATCAGCGGATTCAGCGCCTTGACGCGCTGCCCGAGGTCGCCCGGCAGCAGTTCAGGGGCCACGAAATACCATGTGAACAGCTGCACCAGCAGCGGAATGTTGCGGAAGAATTCGACATACGCGCCGGCGAACCGGGCGACGGCACGATTGGGCACCGTGCGCATCACCCCCAGCAAGGTGCCCAGTACCAGGGCGATCAGCCAGCCGCCCAGCCCGATCGCCAGGGTCAGCTTCAAACCGGTCAGCAGCCAGTCCAGGTACGTCACCCCCGGCATGGCCTCCTGGAAGAACACCGTCCAATGCCAGTTGTAGTTCATCGCTTGATTGTCCGGCAGCTCAGAGCTTCAGGCCCCGTGCCTTCAGCGCCGCGTCGACCCACGAGCGGTCCACGGTGCCCGCCAGGATTTCGACCATGGTCTTGTCCTCGCGCCGCCGCTGCGCCGCGGTGAGTTCCAGTATCCCTTCCGCCTCCAGCAGCGGGACCGCGACGACGCCGTCTTCGTCGCCGACCACGATGTCGCCGGGATGGACCACCATGCCGCCGATCGCCACCGGTACATTGATTTCACCGGGTCCGTCCTTGTAGGGGCCGCGATGGGTCACGCCCGCGCCATAGACCGGATAGGTGTCGGCGCCGATGGTTGCCAGATCGCGCACCGCGCCGTTGATGACGAGGCCGGCGATGCCGCGCTTTTGCGCGTGGCGCATCATGAGTTCGCCGATGATCGCCTGCGTGAGGTCGCCGCCCGCGTCCACCACGATCACGTCGCGCCGCTGCGCCATGTCGATGGCCTTGTGCACCATCAGGTTGTCACCCGGCCGCACTTTCACGGTGAGCGCGTTTCCGAGCAGCTTGCCGCCGCGATGCAGCGGGCGCAGCGGCGCGCCGGCCGCGAACAGGCGCTGCATGCAGTCGCTGATGTGCGCCGTGGGCACGTCGAGAAAGCGGTCGATCAGTGCGTCCGGCGCCCGCGGCACGTCGGTGAGAATGCGAAATCCGATGCTCATGGTTCTTCCTTGATAAAGGGGGGATCGGCGGGTGCAGACGGGCCCGGCTATCGGGCCAGCTGCGCGCAGGCGCGGGCCAGCCGGCGGCAGCCTTCTTCGAGCTTGTCCATCGAGGTCGCGAACGAGATCCTGAAGTACGCGCCCACGCCGTAGGCGCTGCCCTGGAGCACCGCGAGTCCCTGTGTGTCGAGCAGGTACAGCACGAAGTCGTCGCTGGTCTCGATCACCCGGCCATCGGGAGCGCGGCTGCCCAGCAGGCGCTCGCAGGAGGGGAACACGTAAAAGGCACCCTCGGGCACATGGCAGCTCACGCCGGGGATCGCGTTCAGCCGCGCCACCAGGGTGTTGCGCCGCGACTGGAAGATGGCCGTGCGGTCGGCAATGAATCCCTGCGGACCCGTGAGCGCCTCCAGCGCGGCGGCTTGCGCCACGCACGAAGCGTTCGACGTGCTTTGCGACTGCAGCTTGGTCATCGCCTTGATCAGGGCCGCCGGTCCGGCGCCATAGCCGATGCGCCAGCCGGTCATCGCATACGACTTGGAAACGCCGTTCACGGTGAGCGTGCGGTCCTTCAGTTGCGGCTCGACCTGGGCCGGCGTCACGAATTCGCGCCGGTCGTACACGATATGTTCGTAGATGTCGTCGGTGAGCACCCAGACGTCGGGATGGCGCAGCAGCACGTCCGTCAGGGCTTTCATCTCCTCGCGCGTGTAGGTGGCGCCGCTGGGGTTGTTCGGCGAGTTCAGCACCAGCCAGCGGGTGTTCGGCGTGATCGCACGCTCCAGGTCCTGCGGCTGCAGCTTGAAACCTTTTTCGGCAGGGCAGGGCACGAACACCGGCGTGCCGTCGGCCAGCAGCACGATGTCGGGGTAGGACACCCAGTAAGGCGTGGGCACGATGACCTCGGTACCGGCTTCCACCGTGCACATGAGCGCGTTGAAGATCACCTGCTTGCCGCCGGTACCGACGATGATCTCCTTGGGGTCGTAGGCCAGGGCGTTGTCGCGGCGGAACTTGTCGGCCACGGCCTGCCTCAGCTCGGGCGTGCCGCCCACATCGGTGTACTTGGTCTTGCCCTGCGCCAGCGCGCGGCTCGCGGCTTCCTTGATGTGGTCGGGCGTGTCGAAATCGGGCTCGCCCGACGTGAGCCCGACGATGTCGTGGCCGGCGGCGCGCAGTTCACGCGCACGTTGGCCGGCCATCGAACTGGGCGACGGTTTGATGCGATTGAGCCGGGCAGCGATGCGGAGCATGTCGATTCCTGTTCAGGCGGCGAGAGCCGGATCAGTCATCGAACGAACGATCGTTCGGCTTCGCATAGAGCGCCTTCATCTCGGCGCTGAGCGGCGTGCGCAGCACGATGCCCTCGGGCGGGATCGGTTCCAGGAAGTACTTGTTGTAGAGCTTTTCGGCCTGGCCGCTGGTCTGCATCTTCGCCACTTCCTTGTCGACGAACGCCTTGAATTGCGGATCGTCCTTGCGCATCATGCAGGCCAGCGCTTCCTTGGTCTGCGGCTTGCCTGTCACCACGTAGTCGGAGGCATCGCGGGCTTTGGCCAGCAGCGCGGCGAGCACGTCGCGGTCCATGAAGAACGCCGCCACGCGGCCGGACTGCAGCATCACGAACGATTGCGAATGATCGCGGGCGCTGACGATGTTGACGTCCATGTTCTTTTCCTGGGCGTAGCGCCGCAGGTAGCGCTCGGAGGTGCTGCCGGCGGTCACCACCGCCGACTTGCCCTTGAGGTCGTCGATCTCCCGCACGCCCGAGTCCTTGCGCGTCAGCAACTGCGTTTCGGTCAGCGCAATGGTGTTGGAGAACGCAACCTGCCGGCGGCGCTCGGCGGTATTGGTGGTGGCATTGCATTCCAGATCGATGGTGCCGTTCTGCATCAGCGAAATGCGGTTCTGGGCCGTGATCGGAATCTTGCGCACCTGCAGGCTGGGCAGGTTCAGCTCCTTCTTGATGGCGTCCACGATGCGCAGGCCCGTTTCGTGCGAATAGCCGACGACGTTCTGGTTGCCGTCCAGATACGACCAGGGCACCGACGACTCGCGGTAGCCGAGCACGATGAGGTTGTTGTCCTTGATCTTCTTCAAGGTGCCGGTCAGCTCGGTGCCCTGCGCGTGCGCGCCTGCTGCTGCCAGCGCGGCAGCAGCCACCAGCCCGGTCAGGGCCAGCCAAATCGTCTTGATCGCTTTCATCGAATCTCTCCTCTTGGGTGGAACTGCATCGGTGTCGAAAATCTCTCGAGGCTCAGGCGAAGCCGCCGCGCTCGCGCAGGTAGGGGACCAGTCCGCCGGCATCGAGCATGTCGCGCATGAACGGCGGCAGTGGCTCACAGCACACTTCGGGTTTCGTCCCGGCGCGCAGGATGAGGTTGCCGGCCGGATCGAGCGCCAGCTGCAAGGCGTCGCCCTCGGCGATCCGCGTGGTGTCGGCCACTACCGTCAGCAGCCCGTTGTTCATCGCATTGCGCCAGTAGGTGCGCGAAAAGCTGCGTGCAATCACCGCACGGATGCCCACGGCGAGCACCGTGGTCACCGCCACTTCCATGGCGGAACCGCAGCCGAAATTGCTGCCGGCGACGATGATGTCGCCCGGCCGCACGCTGCGCGCAAACCCCGGCTCGACCTGCTCCAGCAGGAACTGGCGCAGCATGGCCGGATCGATCGTTTCCTTCTTGCGGCTGGACGAGATGATGTAGTCGGTGTTGACATCGTTGCCGAACACGCGGGCACGGCCGGACAGGGGCAGCAGGCTCATGGGCCAAGCTCCGCGCGGGTGGGCGCCGGCGCGCCGCCGATCCAGCCTGTCGTTGCCGCCGCTGCGCAGGCGCGCGGCGAGGCCAGGAAGATGGCCGACTTGCCGTTACCCATGCGGCCCCGGAAGTTGCGGTTGGCGGTCGAGACCACGTTGGCGCCATCGGCCGGCACCATGCCGCAGGTTCCGCAGCACGAGCCGCATCCGGGCGGCTGGATCAACGCCCCCATCGCCGCGAACTCGTCGAGCATGCCGCTGCTCTGCAAATGCGCACCGACCTGCGCCGATGCGGGCGTCACCACCACCTGTACGCCGGGCGCGATGCCGCCGCCTTGCCGAAGAACGTCCAGTGCTTCGCGATAGTCCTTCACGCGGCCTCCGGTGCAGGTGCCGAGGTAAACGAGGTCGATCCTGGTTCTCGGCGCAGCCGTCAGGTCGACCACGTTGTCCACGCGGTGCGGCAGCGCGAGTTGCGCCGCGACGGCGTCAAGATCAAGGTCGATCCTGCCGCAATAGGTGGCATTCGCGTCGGGGCCGACGCCCTCGAAATCGCCGCCGAGCCGGTCCCGCAGCCATCGGTCGGTGACCTCGTCGAATGGAAAAATGCCGGCTTTGGCGCCGACCTCGACCGACATGTTGGCCAGCACGATGCGGTCATCCATGTCGAGCGTAGCTACGCCGGGACCGCAGAACTCCAGCACCTGGTAGGCCGCGCCGTCGGCGCCCAGCGTGCCAGCCAGGAACAGTGCGACATCCTTGGCGCTGACGCCCGGCTGCAGGCGTCCGCGCAGGTTCACTTGTAGCGTCTGCGGCACCTTCAGCCAGACTTGTCCGCACAGCATGAACCCGGCGAGATCGGATGAGCCGATGCCGGTTGCGAACGCGTTGACTGCGCCGTACGAGACGGCATGGGAGTCCGCGCCCACCAGCAGGAGCCCCGGCCGCGCGGAGCCGGACTCCAGCACCACCTGGTGGCCGATCCCATTACCCACCTCGAGCAGCCGCACACCATGCCGGTGCGCGTACTCGCGCACCCGCGCCTGCAAGGCTTGCGCCTGGGTCCCGGACGCGGGCCCGTAGTGATCCAGTGCGAACAGCAGGCGCTGCGGATGCGCCAGCGAAGCGGTCACCGGCTGCATCTGAGCCAGGTAGTCGAGCGCCATCGGCACGGAACCGTCGGTTCCCATGGCGAAATCGGGATGGCAGATAGCGAGATCGCCGGCGCGCAGCGGCCGTCCGGCGGCACGGGACAGGATCTTTTCTGAAATCGTCCCGCTATGCATGGCGCGAAGTATCCGGGAATCCCAGCAGGAGAAAAAGGGAGTTTATTTCAGCCGTTCGCTTGCCGAAAATTCATGGCTTGGCCTCGACGCCCATCTGCACCAGCATCGGCTTGGAAAAGTCGCAGTGCTCGGCGCACATCGCCGCGACCTGGGCGTTGAAGGACAACGTGGTGCCTTCGTCGCGATACACGGCGTGGTACTGGATCTCGGGCAGCGGCTCGCTGGAATCGAAGGCACGCAAGGCGCCCTGCTCGACGTAATCCTGGAAATAAAGCGCCGGCAGGTAGCTCACGCCAAAGCCCGACACGGTGAGTGCGGCCAGGGCGATCAGGCTGTTGCCGGCAAACACGCGGTGGATTTTCAAGCCCTCCTGGCGCAGCCACTTGTCGATCGCGGCGTCCACGCCGGAGCTGCCGATCTGCATCAGGATCGGGTGATTGGCGATCGTGGCAAGCGGCACCGGGCCGGGACCGGCGATGAGGTCGGGCCGGCACATCCACGACAGGCGCATGCGCTGAAGCGGCACGTCGAGGCAGCGGATCCCGCGAAAGACCGGCGGCACGATCACGAGGTCCAGCTGTCCCTCTTCCAGCTTCTGGCAGAGACTGGTGCTCAGGTCGATCTCCGGCTCGATCAGCACGTACGGATAGCGCAGTTGCAATGCCCGCACCAGCTTGGGCAGCCAGGTCAGGGCGATGAGCTCGGTCACGCCGATACGAAAGCGGCGCACCATCGCCGATTCCTTGCCCATGCGCTCCAGCAGGCGGTCGCGCATCGCGAGCAGGTCCCCGGCGAGCTCATGGAGCTCGCGCCCCTTGGCGGTAGGCTGTGAGCTGCGCCGGCTGCGATCGAAGAGGGGCGCGGCGAAGAACTGTTCGAGTTCGCCGATCCGCTTGGAGATGGCCGATTCTGTGGTGTGCAGCCGTTCGGCGGCGGCACTGAAGGTGCCCAGGCGCGTCGCCCAATACAGTGCTTCAAGCTGTTTGAATGTCACCATTGAGCGTCGATGTCTTTATCTGGATGCGGGCA
The DNA here is from genome assembly GCA_035571715.1 of Ramlibacter sp. Lineage (GTDB taxonomy): Bacteria > Pseudomonadota > Gammaproteobacteria > Burkholderiales > Burkholderiaceae_C > Ramlibacter. The sequence continues at coordinate 11,837 of DATNCB010000296.1, read as the reverse complement.
GCCGCTTGCCGGCGCCCAAGGCACCCATTGTGCAGTGCCGCGCTTGCCTCGAAACTACTTGGCGGAACAGGGGTTGACGATCTCGACCCCCGGCGCCATTTTCGAATTCGCGCTCTGGCAGCGGCCCAGGTCGGGATAGTGGCCTTCGACCAGCATGCCGGGCGGGTCATAGCGCAGCGTGGCACGAGCCTGCAGCTGTTCGTCCGCTGAATGGCTCTGGCAGTGCGCGCCGCGGCTGGCAATCGCCTCGACCTTCTGGCAAAACTCCGCGGACGGGTAGTCGAACTGCATGGTGGGTGTGCCGCTGGCGTCGCGGTAAACGAGGTGCCTGCCCGCTGCGTTCGGCTGCGCCGCGCAACCGGCCAGGACCAGGATCGAAAGGACGAAGAGGCTGGATAGCGACGGCATAGGTTCTCCTGAAAAAGACGAGTCGAGATTGCGCCCGTGCCGCTGGTGTTTTACCGCATGGGAATGGCTGGCGGGGCTCGACGTAACCAGGGGTGGCAGCCTGTGGCATATCCACCAGACGATCGCGCCCTACCTGATCGGCAAGGATCCCTGCAACATCGAGCGCCACCAGCCTCACCTGAGCGGCTACGTCGGCTTCATCGGCAGCGGTGCCGAAAGCCGTGGGCGCTCCGCGATCGACATCGCGCTGTGGGACCTGTTCGGAAAATCGGTGAACCTGCCGCTGTGCGACGTGCTGGGCGGGCGCGTGCGCGATTCCGTTCGCGTCTACAACACCTGCGCCGGGTACAGCTACGTGCAGACGCGCCCGACCCAGGGGACGAACAACTTCGGGCTGGACGCCAAGCAGGGCCAGTACGAGGACCTCTCCGCTTTCCTGAACAACGCCGGCGAGCTGGCGCACAGCCTGCTCGAGATGGGTATCGACGGGATGAAGATCTGGCCGTTCGATTACGCCGCCGAGCGCAGCGCCGGCCAGTACATCTCGAGCGCGGATCTGGCCAAGGCGCTCGAGCCGTTCGAGAAGATCCGCAGCGCGGTCGGCGACAAGATGGACGTGATGGCGGAAATGCACGCCTTGTGGAACCGCCCGATGGCAACCCGCATCGCGCGCGCGCTCGAGCCGTTCAATCCGCTCTGGGTCGAGGACCCGGTGGTGATGGATCACATGGACGCGATCGGCGAGGTGGCTCGAAGCACGCGCGCGCCGATCGCAGTGGGTGAGACACGTGGCATGGCTGCAGACTACAGATACCTTCTCGACCTGAAGGCGCTCAGCCTGGTCATCATGGACGTGACGTGGTGCGGCGGCATTTCCGGGTGCCGCAAGATCGCGGCAATGGCACAGACGTACAAGGTCCCGGTCGCGTTTCACGACTGCACCGGGCCGGTGGCGCTGTCTGCCTCGACCCACTTGGCAAGGCCAAGCGCTTGCAGAATCGTGGCAATTGGCAGGAAGGCCCTCACACGACCATCGGTGTCGCCGCTCCGTCCATCGACAGGACCGCGCCCGAGATGTAGGCCGCGCGCGGCGAGGCGAGGAACACCACGGCATTGGCGATGTCCTCGGGCACTGCGAGTCGCCCCAGCGGCATGCGCGCCTGGGCCTGCCGCAGCGCCTCCTCCGTGCTGATGTTGCGCAGGCTGGCGTCGGCCGCCAGGCCTTGCGCCATTCGGTCCGTCAGCGTGAGTGCCGGATTGACTGCGTTGACACGCACGCCGCGCGGACCGTAAGCCGCCGCCAGCCCCGCACTGGCCAGCATCAACGCCGCATTGGCGGCGCCTCCGGCAAGATGGGTTGTCGTCGCGACCTTGCCGCCCATGCCGACGACGTTCACGATGGCGCCGGTACCGCGTTCGGCCATACGCTTGATCAGCGGGTCCGTGACGTTGATGTAGGTGAAGAACTTCGCCTGCATCGCGGCTTGCCAGTCCTGCGGACGCAATTCGTGAAAGGGCGTTCGCAGCGCGGCGCCGGCCGAATTGACGAGGATATCGATCGGCCCCGCCGCGTCCCATGCCGCAGTTACCGCTGCCAATGCGGCGTCCGCATCGGTCAGGTCCGCGTCGTAGCCCAGGGCCACGTGGCCTTGCGCTTTCAGCTCGGCGATGGCGGCGTCCAGGTGCGCGCGGCGCCGCCCGATCAGGCTCACGCGGGCGCCTTCGCCCAGGAATGCACGCGCACACGCCAGGCCAATGCCGCGGCTACCGCCGGTGACGAGAACATGCTTGCCGCTCAGTTGAAGATCCATGGTGTACCTTTGCCATTCGAGGCTGCGAAGTCTATTCCGCCAGCGGCGGCGGGGCTGGACGGCTTGGAAAACACTGATCCTTTTTCGTCCGCGGCTGCACGACAATAAAGTACTGCCGGCTCGGCAACAGACATGGAGGCGACTATGAGCAACTACCCGGCCCTGCCACTTCGCACACCTCTTGTCGGCGGCGCGCATCTGTGCCGCCCGACGCAGGACCAGCCGGCGATCACGTTGGATTCGCCGGCTCTGCTGGTCATGACGGACCTGACCCGCGTCACGGCGGCGGTCGCTTTGCCCGGCATGACCGTGCATGAGGCGAATCGCTACATGATCCAGCGCGGCGTGCGCATGCTGCTGGTGCTCGATGAGCAGGAGTTGCTCATCGGCCTTGTCACCGCCACCGACATCCTGGGCGAAAAACCCGTTACGCTCGCCCGCGAACAAGGCCTGCGCCATTCGGACGTCCTGGTGGTGGACGTGATGACCCCTGCGAACCGGCTCGACGCTTTCGACTTTCACACCGTGGCCGGCGCTTACGTGGGCCAGGTGGTGGAAAGCCTGCAACGCACCCGCCGCCACCATGCCTTGGTCACCCAGGCAAGCATTGATGGCGGAACGGAGATACGCGGCCTGTTTTCCCTGTCGCAGATCGCTCGCCAGCTCGGCACGCCGCTGCTTTTGCCGGAAGCGGCGAACAGCTTCGCGGAAATCGGAGCAGCGCTCGCGCATTAGCCGTTTTGGTGCGCTGATATAATCGACAGCTCAGCGGCTGTAGCTCAGTTGGATAGAGTACTTGGCTACGAACCAAGGGGTCGTGGGTTCGAATCCTGCCAGCCGCGCCACCTTCCAGCGGCACACGGACGGCTTGGGGACATCGGTCTCCAAGCCGTTTTTTTATGCGCGCCTCAGCGCCCAGCCGCCATGGACGCGTTGACGATCGCAGCGGAATAACGAACGGCCGCGTAGAACTGCTCGGGCGGCAGGTTGCTGCAAGTGGCGTGGATGCTGCCCGAATCGGACACGTTGAAATACTGGGTATTCAGGTACGGAATGCTCAGGTACCAGGCGCAGCTTGCCACCGGAAATTGCTTGCCCTGCAGCTGCGCGCCTGTCGCGTACGCGTGAGCCAGGTTGCGCTGGGCATGGTAATCGCCGGCCTGGGCCTTGGCCCGCAGTTGCGCCATCTCGCTGCCCAGTTGCTCGGGCTCCATCATGTTGGTGGCGGCGCTGGCGGCAACAACGCACGCAGCCAGCAGCCCGCCGCGGATTATTTTCTTCATCACCTTCTCCATGACTGCCGAGCATAGCGGGTACGGTGCCGGGCGCAATAAGTCCAAACGGTGAGGTTTGGGCGAGCAGCAGTCTTGCGTGGCAATCTCGCAACTACCCTTCGCAAATGTGTTCTTTGCAGAACAGCAACGTTTGCGCGGCGTAAGCCCGCTCCTACGCTCTTACGCGAGCTTTCCCGTCGAGCCATGGAGGTTACAAATTCTAGATTGAGCGCAGGATTGATACACAAAAAGCTCAGGCAGTGACGGATGCTTGGTTCAAGTGCCTCAGCAGCAGTGTTAACGCAGCGAAACAGTGGGCAACGGAAAGACACGCGAAAGCCTCAAGCGAAATTGCTGTGCTTCGTGTGGCCAGATCGGAGCAGCCGTGAAGAAAAATGGGAGCGTGTCATGAGCCTGGCGTCGTCACGCCGCGGATCATGCCTGTGCGTAGCGCCACGGCTCTTCCTGGCCGCGTGCGTCTTGCTCCCACTGTTCGTGTCGGCCCAACCGACCGCTGCCGCGCTGCCTCCTGCGGCCGCAGCCTCCGCGGTTTCGCCGTCCGAGGTGTTCCGTCGCATGAGTGCCGAGAACTGGATTCCTCGCGTCGTGACTTTCGCGGACATGGGTTTCAAAGGGCCGCTCGTGCTGGGCTACCCCGAAACGCAGCGCGAGATCATGCTGCCGGTCCCGCCGGGCGTGCCGCTCGCCAACGCCACCTTGCAGGTGGACGCGAGCTTCGTGCGAGCCGATGGCGGGCGCACGACGCTGATCCTTTCGCTCGACGGTTTTCCGGTGTCGGCGCGGCCGGTCTCCGCCGAGCGTGGCGACGGCAGCCTCACGTTGGCTGTGGACGGTGCCCCGCGGGCGACGGGCCTGGTGCGGTTCAACATCGACTGGCGCACCGCGATCAGCCGCGAGAACACCTGCAGCGATTCGCGCACGCCCGGCAATCTGCTGCGGATCGAGCCTTCGACACGGTTCAGCTATCGCTACGATGGCTCAGCCGTGCAGGATCTGTCGGCCGCCTGGGCGTCGCTGCCCGCGTCGCCCCTGATCCTGATCGCCGGCAACAAGCTGTCCACCGACGCTTACGATTCGGCCTGGCGCCTGGGCGTGGCGCTGGAGCGCGCCGGCAAGCGGCCGCGGATCAGGGCGCTCCCGACGGTGGGCGACGTGGTGGACCTTCAGGGCGCCGTCGTTCCGTCAGCACTGCGCAGGTTTCCTGCCTTCGCGGTGTTGGCCGATGGCGGCAAGCGGCGGATCAAGGACCTGGCCGAAGTCGGCGCGTTGATGGCACTGGGGCAGGGCGGGCCCTTGCAGGCGGATATCGTGATCGGCGATCGGGCCATCGGCAGCGTGCTGTCGCAGGCCCTGGATGAGCTTCGCGCCCAGCTTCCCGCTGAAGCTCTCGATGCGTTCTCGGAGTGGCGCGCGCGCGCCCTGGACGGCTGGGGCCGGCAACTGGCGGCCGGCCAGGTCAGGGTCACCAACGTGTTCGGCCGGCCCGCCATCGTGGTCGCGCCCGATGCGGGCGGGCATGCGGCTGGCTTGTTCATGCAATCGTGGCAGCAGGTGGCAATGGGCCCGGCGCTTACCGTCCACGCCGCCGACGAACCGAAAGCCGACCTCGCGGCGGTGTCCCTGAAATACCTTGGCGCCAAGCCGGCGACTCTGGATGTTCTCGCCCGTGCCGACTGGACCGCCGCTTTCGATATCGGCGCGGTGGCGATGGATGGCCGCGGCCCGGGTACGCTGGTGATGGACGTGGCCGCCGCGCCCGGCGCCGCGCGCACCCCACCGGTGGTCTCGATATTCGTGAACGAGGTGCTGCTCGCGGCCAGGCAGATGGAGGCCAACGGCCGGCGCGAGCGCATCGCCGCGGCGATTCCGCGACACGTACTGAGCACGCACAACGACATCCGCGTGTCCTTCGTGCGCCAGCTGGCAAGCGACAGCTGCCGCGAGACCCCCGAGCCTTATCCGGTTTCGGTGCTGGCCAGCAGCCACATCGTGCTGGACAACATCGAACCGCTGGGCGATTTCAGCGGCCTCATTGCGAGCTTTGCCAATGGCGTCAACCTGCTGGTGCCGATCGCCTATCTGTACGACTCGCAAAACACCTTGCCGCGCGTGATCAGCCTGGCATCCAGCACCGGCGTCTCGCCCGCACGTGCCCGCTTCATCGCAGTGCTCGACGCCGGTCCGCCGAAGCTCAAGGGGCCGTTCCTGGCGATCGACGTGCCGCTCAAGGACGCCGACCAGAGCGAGGTCAAGCTGCAGGGCGACCGCCTGTTCCTCGCGGGCGAATCCGCGCGGCCCTTGTTGGATGTGAGCGGGCTGAACCGCGCCGGCCTGCTGGAGGTAACCCGGATCGGCCGCGACGCGGGCGCCATTTACCGCACGCTGGGCCGCGAAGCTCCGCCCATGGACAAGCCGCTGCAGTTATCGGCGGGCAACATTGCGGTGATCGGAATGAACGGCTTGCGCGCGGAGTTGAATACGCTGGACCCATCGGGGCAGGGAATGGCGCGTGAGGCCCGGCCGTCGCTCACGGACCGCAGCTTCTGGTGGCTGTTGCCGCTGCTGGTGCTGGCGTTCGTCGGCGCACTGCTGGCGTATGGGTACCGCGTGTACCGGCGCAAGAACGGCAATACTCGTTGAGGCGGCAAGCTCTTCAGGCGGCCGCGGCCTGTCCCTGGGCGATCCGGAAACACTGGTGCGAGCAATAGTCCACCAGCGAATCGATTTCGGTCGATTTGTCGAACACCGCGTCCACGCCCAGTTGCGCGCAGCGTTTGCGCACGTTGGCGTTGATGTAGTTGCTGAAGACGACGACTTTCTGGCCGGGACGGCGGCGCGCGATGCGCTGTGCCAGGTGCATGCCGCTACCCTGTTTGAGGAACAGATCCACGATCAGGATGTCCCACCGCTCGGTGTTCTGGTCGAGCCACGCCAGTGCCTCGTTCTCCGTCGCGCTCGTTCCCGCCACCTTCACGCAGGTCAACTCTTCGAGTGTGCCTACCAGGTTTTCGCGAATCGTCGCGTTGTCCTCAACTACATAGGCTTGCAGATGCACGGAAGCTCATTTCGCAAAGGAGGAATTGGAAGTCCCCCCAATGTATGGATGACATTGCCCATGACGGACCGGATGAGTCCGCGTCCTCGTGTAGGACAGTGCCTACGATCACCGGCAGAGCAGCCGCAGCACGCCTAATATGTACGCCATGCACGTCGACTCCCGTGATCCAATCGCGCTCGATCCGATGGAATCGGACCGGCTGCAACAGCTTCAGAGCCTGCTGAATCTGCTGGAGCGCACCGCGTTCATCGGCGTGTGGACGCTCGAACTCGCGCCGGACCGGCTGCATTGGTCCGACCAGCTGGCGGCAATCCACGACGCCCCGCCGGGCTTCACGCCGGCGCGCGAGGACGCATTCGCGCTGTATGCGCCCGAATGGCGCGAACAGGTGCGCTCGCTGGTGCGCTCTTGCGCGACCGCAGGCGATCCGTTCGACGAGGAAATGCAGATCGTCACGCTCAAAGGCCGGCGGCCGTGGGTGCGCACGATTGCCCACGCGGTGCGTGACGACGCCGGCAGGATCGTGCGAGTCGAAGGCGCGGTACAGGAGATCGCGCCGCAAGGCCACCGCGCGGGCACCTTGCTGCGGCACACGGCCAGCATGGATGGCGCGATGGGCGGCGGAGAGGCTTTCGCCACGGTCGACCGCGAGGGCCGCTTCACCTACGTGAACGAGCAGGCCGAGCGCCTCCTGGGCCGGCCTGCGGCGGAACTGCTGGGCCGCAGGATCTGGAACTCGTTCCAGAAGACTGTGCGGATGCGGATGGAGGAGCAGGTCAGGCGCGCATTCGAACGCGAACAGGTACTGGAGATCGAGGAACTCGACGCGAACCTGTCGCACCGTATCGAGGTCCGGGGCTATCCGTTTGGCGCCGGCCTGGCGGTGCACCTGCGCGACGTGACGACGCGCCACAAGTCACAGGAGCAGCTGCGGCTGCTGGAAAGCAGCATCGCGCGACTGAACGATATCGTCATCATCACCGAAGCGGGGCCGTTCAATGCGCCCGGACCGCGCATCGTATTCGTCAACGAGGCGTTCGAGCGGCGCACCGGCTACTCGCCGGAAGAGGTGCTGGGGCGCACGCCGCGACTGCTGCAGGGGCCGGGAACGCAGCGCGACCAACTGGACCGCATCCGCTCGGCGATGGAGCAATGGCAGCCCGCGCGGGTGGACCTGATCAACTACAAGAAGAACGGCGAAGCCTTCTGGGTCGACCTGGAGGTCTCACCGGTGTGGGACCAGGAGCGCAAGCTCACGCATTGGGTAGCGGTGGGCCGCGACATCACGGAACGCAAGACCGCCGAGGAAAAGATCCAGTACCTCGCGTTCTACGATCCGCTGACCCGCCTGCCCAACCGGCAGCTGCTGCTGGAGCGGCTGCAGCGCGCGCTGTCCGACCGGGACCGGCCGCACGAAGGCGCGCTGATGTTCATCGACCTGGACAACTTCAAGGTGCTCAACGACACGCTCGGGCACCAGAAGGGCGATTTGCTGCTGCAGCAGGTGGCCGAGCGGCTGCGCTCCTGCGTGGCGCGTGGCGACACGGTGGCGCGCCTGGGTGGCGACGAATTCGTGATCCTGCTCGAGAACAGCGGGCACAAGCCGCTGGAGCCGGCCGGTGGCGCCCGTGTCGTCAGCGAACGCATCCTGGCCAGGCTCGGCGAGCCGTATCTGCTGTCCGGCTATCTGCATCACAGCACCTGCAGCATCGGCGTGACGCTGTTCGGCCGCGCGCCATGGACCGTGAGCGAATTGCTCAAGCAGGCCGACCTTGCGATGTACCAGGCCAAGAGCATGGGCCGCAACACGGTCTGCTTCTTCGACCCGGAAATGCAGGCGGTGGTGACTGCGAACGCCGCGCTGGCCACCGACCTGCGCGAAGCTTGGCGCGAGAGCCAGTTCCTGATCGACTACCAGCCGCAGGTCGGCGCGGATGGGCGCATGACGGGCGTGGAGGCGTTGCTGCGCTGGCGCCATCCCCAACGCGAGCTGGTGCCACCCGCGCATTTCATCTCGACCGCCGAAGAGACGTCGCTGATCATTCCGATCGGTCATTGGGTGCTCGAGCAGGCCTGCGCGCAATTGGCGCAATGGGCGAAACGGCCGGACCGCCGACATCTGAGCATCGCGGTGAACGTCAGCGTGCGCCAGTTCCGGCACCCCGACTTCGTCGACGAAGTGATGACCGCCATCGCCAATTCGGGCATCGCGCCGCACAAGCTCAAGCTGGAGCTGACCGAAAGCCTGCTGGCCGACGGGATCGAAGTGACTGTGGCGAAGATGGGCAGCCTGAAGGACATGGGCGTCACGCTCTCGCTGGACGATTTCGGCATTGGCTATTCCGCGCTGTCCTACCTCAAGCGGCTGCCGCTGGACCAGTTGAAGATCGACCGCGAATTCGTCAAGGACATCCTCACCGATGCCAATGACGCGGCGATTGCGCGCACGATCGTCGGGCTGGCGCAAAGCCTTGGCTTGGGAGTGATCGCCGAAGGCGTGGAGACCGAGGCCCAGCGCGCCTATCTGGCGCAACAGGGCTGCCACGCGTATCAGGGCTTCCTGTTTTGCCGGCCGCTGCCGATCGAGGAGCTCGAAACCTTCATGGACGAGATCGAATCCTGAGCGTTGCGCGCATCAGTTCGGCGCGATGCGCAGCGGTGCCGTGGGGATCGCGCGGGGCAAGCGCATGACGATCTGGTCGTGCCCGCGAACCAGCTCCACGCCTTCGGCCGTGGCCAGCGCCTGGACGTCGGCCCACTCGAGCTGGCGGTAGCTCGGCCCGATCGGCAACACGTCCACCTCGTCCTTGCGCGGGGTGATGCGCACCGAAATCTCCGCGAAGCCGCCCTGGATTTCGGCCTTGACGTGTACCTCGGACGGGCCCGCGGCCGCGTCGGTCAGGGCAACCAGCGAGGCGACCACCAGGTTGCGCAAGGTCACGCGCCATACCTGGAAATCACTGTCGGGCAATTCCTTGGTGATCAAGAACCCGCGGAAATTGAAATTGGTGTTCAGCAAGGCGAGGCAGTCCTCGATGCCCTGGGCAACGGGTATGCCTTCGTCTTCCCCCGGTTCGATCCAGGCGGCCACCTTCAGGCAGTTCGTGACGGCGTCCCGCGCGAGACGGTTGAGCTTGGAGATGTTGGACTGGAACTCAGCGGGGGCCGGCGAACCGCGTTCGAGCCGGGCATTGAGCACTTCGGCCATCATCGAAATCGCCTGCAGGTTCACGACCATGTCGTGCTTGAGCGCCGGCGCCAAGCGGCGCAGCACGCCGTAGCGTGCGGCCTCGGCGCCGGAGCGAGGCCTGCGGCCGCCACCTGCACTGGCGTTGGCTGCCTCATGGGCTATCGGCATAAGGGTCCCTTCCCCCGGGCTCCAGCGCGCGTGGTGCCCGTAAATGTCTGGCTCATCTTCACTCTTACCCGTGTAGTGTCTCACGCTGGCTGCCTCTTGTGTCGGGTGTCGGAACGGTGGCTGTGTCGAACGAGAGCGCCGATGCTCATGGCTTCTCCTTGAGTTTGACCGATGTTCCACCATGCGCGCCGCTGGGCCTGTAGGAAATCTTGCATGCCCTTGTAGGACAGCGCGAGAGCGGCGAAACCGCGCCCTCGCTATGCTGGCGATATGAGCAAGGCATTCACCAGGGAAACGGAAGACGACCACGACGAGGAAGAGGCCTCGTTACCCGAGCTTCCCGGCGGCGGCAAGAATTACATGACGCCGCATGGATACGCGCGTCTGCGCGCCGAATTGCTGCAGCTGATGGACGATGAAAGGCCCAAAGTGGTCGAGGCCGTGCACTGGGCCGCGCTCAATGGCGACCGCTCCGAAAACGGCGACTACATCTATGGCAAGAAGCGCCTGCGCGAAATCGACCGGCGCATCCGTTTCCTCACGAGGCGGCTGGAACTGGCGGAAGTGACCGACCCGTCGGTCCATCATGGCGGCGACCAGGTCTTCTTCGGCGCCACCGTGACTTATGCCGAGGAGTCGGGTCAGGAACGCACCATCACCATCCTGGGCATCGACGAGGCCGACAGCTCGCATGGCCAGGTGAGCTGGATCTCGCCGATCGCGCGCGCCCTGCTCAAGGCGCGCGTGGGCGACGCCGTCAAGCTGGTCACGCCGCTGGGGGCGCAGGAAATCGAAGTGCTCGAAGTGAGCTACCCGGCGCCCGCGGACTAGGAGGAAAAACTGCCGGGGCGCACACGCTGCACCCGGATCACGGACGCGGTGTGCCTGAGGGCGCGCATCGCGGACTCCAGGTGGGTGAGGTCGCGCACCGCGACGATGAAGCGCAGGTCGGTGGCGTCCTGTGCCTTTTCGTCCCCCATGTCCACGTGCGTGATGTCGGCTTCGGCGCCCGCCAGCGCGGCGGCCACCCGCGCCAGCACGCCCTTGCCGTTCTCCACCGTCACCAGCAGCGTTGTTTCGAACGGCCGCACCGGCTCGTCGGCCCACTCGACGCTGATGAAACGTTCGCTGTCCTTGTGCTGCAGGCGCTTGGCGACCGCGCAATCGTCGGCGTGGACCACCAGGCCTTCGCCACGCCCCAGATAGCCGACGATGGCATCGCCGGGCACCGGCCGGCAGCAGGTGGCGAACTGCACCGATGCGTTCTCGCTGCCGTCCAGCGTGATTTCGCCTTGGGACACGTTTTCGTGCGCGGTGTAGCGCTCGCGGGTGATCAGCAGCGCGTTCGGTTTTTCGCCGCGTTCGGCCAGCATGGTCACGAGGCGCTTGGCCACGATGCTGGCGATGCGCTTGCCCAGGCCGATGTCGGTGAGCAGTTCGGCACGGCTGCGGTTGCCGGTGAAGCGCAGCAGCTTTTCCCAGATGCCACGGTGTTCTTCCCCGTCGGCCGGCAATTTTTCCAGGCCCTCGGCCCGCAGCGCCTGCGTCAGCAGCTTGACCCCGAGCTCCTGGGACTCGGCCTGCGCCAGCGATTTCAGGTGATGCCTGATCTTGGAGCGGGCCCGCCCGGTGCGCACGAACCCGAGCCAGGCCGGGTTGGGCGTGGATACCGGCGCCGTCACCACTTCGACCACGTCGCCGTTCTTCAGCTCGGTGCGGAGCGGTACCTGCAGTCCGTTGATCTTGGCCGCGACCGTGCGGTCACCGATGTCGCTGTGGATGGCATAGGCAAAGTCGACCACCGTCGCACCGCGGGGCAGGGCCATGATCTGGCTCTTGGGCGTGAAGACGTAGACGGCATCGGGGAACAGGTCGATCTTGACGTGGTCCCAGAACTCGGCCGCGTC
>DATNCB010000295.1:0-6256 GCA_035571715.1 Ramlibacter sp. | reverse complement strand
CGGCATCGCGATCGTGCCTGAAGGCCGCCGGCTTTTCACCGGCCTGTCGGTGCGGGAAAACCTCGAGCTCGGCAGCTACCGCAAGGCGGCGCGGGCCACGCGCGCGAGCTCGCTCGAGCAGGTGCTCGCGGTGTTCCCGGCGCTGAAGGTCAAGCTGGAAGCGCCGGCGGGCACGCTATCGGGCGGGCAGCAGCAGATGGTCGCGATCGGCCGCGCGCTGATGTGCCGGCCCAAGCTGTTGCTGCTCGACGAACCGTCGCTCGGCCTGGCGCCATCGATCGTGCTCGAGATGTTCGCGGTCATCCGCAATATCAACTCCGGTGGAATGGCGGTGCTGCTGGTCGAGCAGAACGTCGCGATGGCGCTCGAGGTCGCGCAGCGCGCCTATGTGCTCGAGGAAGGCCGTATCGCCGTCGAGGGCACGCCGTGCGAGCTGCTCGCTTCGCCCCATATCCGGCGCGCGTATCTGGGCGAGTCCTGAACTTCGGCCGGGTCCGTTTGCTCGTGCGGCAGCGTTTTGACGTCAGATGTGAATCGCGCGCCCGTAGGCTGCCAGGGTCGCCTCGTGCAGCATCTCCGAAAGAGTGGGATGGGGAAAGACGGCGTGCATCAGCTCGGCCTCGGTCGTTTCCAGCGTCATGCCAACGGAGTAGCCTTGGATCAGCTCGGTGACCTCGGCGCCGACCATGTGCGCGCCGAGCAGTTCGCCGCTTTTCGCATCGAACACGGTCTTGACCAGCCCCTCGGGTTCGCCGAGCGCGATCGCCTTGCCATTGCCGATAAACGGAAAACGGCCGACCTTGACCTCATGCCCGGCCGCGCGGGCCTTCGCTTCGGTCAGGCCGACACTCGCCACTTGCGGCGTGCAGTAGGTGCAGCTCGGGATGCGCCGGGTGTCCAGCGGGTGCAGGCCCCGCAGGCCGGCGATCTTTTCCACACACAGGATGCCTTCGTGGCTGGCCTTGTGGGCCAGCCATGGGGCGCCGGCCACGTCGCCGATCGCGTACACGCCCGGCTCGTTGGTGCGGCACCATTCGTCGGTGACGATGCGCGTGCGCTCGACCTTGACGCGCGTGCTCTCCAGGCCCAGATCCTCGACATTGCCTACGATGCCCACCGCGCTGATCACACGATCGACGGTCAGCGTGGTCCCTCCGGCTGCTGTACCAGCGACCTCAAGCGTGACGTCGTCGGCGCCCCGGATCAGCTTCTTGACCGTGCAGCCGGTCAGCAGTTTCATGCCGCGTTTTTCGAAGGCCTTGCGCGCGAAGGCGCTGATCTCCTCGTCCTCGAGCGGCAGCACCCGCTCCAGCATCTCGATCACCGTGACCTGCGCGCCGAGCGAGCGATAGAAGCTTGCGAACTCGATGCCGATCGCGCCTGAGCCGACCACGGCCAGCGACTTGGGCATCGCGGGCGGAACCATCGCTTCCTTGTAGCTCCACACCAGCTTGCCGTCGGGCTCCAGCGGCGGAACGAGGCGCGAGCGCGCCCCGGTGGCGATCACGATGTGCGGCGCGCTCAGCTCGGCGAAGGGGGCCGGCCCGCCGGCGCTGCTCGCGCCCGCGCTGACACGGATCTTGCCGCCGCCAGCGAGCCGTGCGTGTCCTTCGACCACTTCGATCTTGTTCTTCTTGAGCAGGTGTCTGACGCCAGCCGACAGCTGACCCGCGATCTTGCGCGAGCGCTGCACGATCGCTGCCAGGTCGAACCCGGCGCCGTCGACTTTGAGACCGTAGGTCGAGGCGTGCCGTATCTGCTCGTAGACCTCGGCGCTGCGCAGCAGGGCCTTGGTCGGAATACAGCCCCAGTTCAGGCAGATGCCGCCCAGGTGTTCGCGCTCGACGACCGCCGTCTTCAGGCCAAGCTGCGCTGCGCGGATGGCTGCGACGTAGCCTCCCGGGCCGCCGCCGAGGATGACCAGATCGAAGGATTGCTTGTTCATCGCTTGTACCTGCGCGGCGCTCAGACCAGCAGCGCGATCGGTTGCTCGATCAGCTTCTTGAATGCCGCGAGGAACTCGGCCCCGACGGCGCCGTCGACGACGCGGTGATCGACCGAGAGCGTGCAGGTCATCACCGTCGCCACGGCGAGCGCACCGTCGACCACCACCGGCCGCTGTTCGCCGGCGCCCACTGCCAGGATGCAGGCCTGCGGCGGATTGATGATGGCGGCGAATTCGCGGATCCCGTGCATGCCCAGATTGCTGATCGTGAAGCCGCCGCCCTGGTATTCCTGCGGCTTGAGCCGGCCCTCGCGCGCGCGACCGGCGAGCGCCTTGATCTCGGCCGAGATGGCACCGATGGTCTTGCGATCGGCACCCCTGACCACCGGCGTGGTCAAGCCCGCGGGGGTTGCCACCGCCACCGAGACGTCCACGTCGTGCCACAGCCGGATGGCCGTGTCGCCCCAAGAGGCGTTGGCGGCAGGTACCCGCTTCAAAGCCAGGGCCACGGCGCGGACGATGAAGTCGTTCACCGAGACCTTGGCGTCGTCGAGTGCGGCATTGGCCTCGGCCCGCAGTGCCAGCAGGCGGTCGATCCTGCAGTCGATCGTCAGATAGAAATGCGGCACCTGCTGCTTGGCCTCGGTCAGGCGCTGGGCGATGACGCGGCGCGTATTGCTGTGCGCAATCTCTGTGTAGCCGCTGCCCCCGGCCGGTGTCGCGGCGGCGGTGGCCGGAGCGGTCGTGCGGGCGGCTTGCATCGCCGCCTCCACGTCGATGCGCACGATGCGCCCGTGCGGACCGCTGCCGCGCAAGTCCTCGAGCGATACACCTGCCTGTTCGCTCAGGCGCCGCGCCAGCGGGCTGGCGAAGATACGTCCACCGGCGGGGCGCACCAGCGCGGCCGCTGCCCCGGATGCCGGACCGCTCGAGGCCGGCGCGGCGCCCGGAGCCGGCGATGCCGCCAGCGCTGGCGCGGCGGCTGACGCGCCCGACGCCGGCACGACTTCTCCTACCTGCACGATCCAGCCGATGACGGTGTCGACCTTGACGCCGTTGGTGCCGGCCGGCACGACGATCCTGCCGAGCACGCCCGCGGCGGGCGACTCCAGCTCGACCACTGCCTTGTCGGTCTCGATCTCGGCGATCACCTCGCCTGCGCTGACGGCTTCGCCCTCCTGCTTGGCCCAGCGCGCGACGTTGCCTTCGGTCATCGAGGGGGCGAGGGCGGGCAGTTTGATCTCTGTGGCCACGGAGGACTCCTGTCGTTCGGTTCTTCTAGGGGCGAGACGCGCCGCAGTGGCACGGCGCTTGCGTCATGATTCGGCTTGACCATCCATCCACCGAGGAGACGCAACCATGTCGCAACCCCCTGTCGAAGCCGGCGGAATGCCGGGCCTGCGCGGAACCGATCACATCGGCTTCACGGTCCCCGACCTTGACCAGGCAGTTCAGTTCTTCGTCGAAGTGATCGGCTGCGAGGCCTTCTACGACCTGGGCCCATTCCAGTCCGAGGGCGACTGGATGACCGAGCACCTGAACATCCATCCGCGGGCTGTGATGCGCCGTTTGAAGTTCCTGCGCTGCCGCAACGGCTCGAATTTCGAGATATTCGAGTACGACAGCCCGGACCAGAACCGCACGCAGCCGCGCAACAGCGATGTCGGCGGGCACCACCTGGCGTTCTACGTCGACGACATCGCGGCGGCGCTGGACCATCTGCGCCGGCACGGCGTGCGCATCCTGGGCGAGCCGACCGTGCGCGAAAGCGGGCCCAGCGGCGGACAGACCTGGGTTTACTTCCTGGCGCCCTGGGGCATGCAGCTCGAACTGGTGAGCTACCCGCGCGGCAAGGCCTACGAACAAACGACCGAGCGGCGCCTTTGGCATCCGGCCCGCCCGGCCGAATGACCTGCTGCGAATGAAATGGCGCCTCCAGCCGGAGGCGCTTCGGAGCGGCGTCACTTCAAGGGGCGGCCCGAATCGGCCATCATGCGGGCGAAGCCGGCGCGGATCTCCTCGGCACCGGCGTGCGACGAGCGTTCCAGCACCTTGCTGACCGACGGTGACGATTCGCCGCCGTGGATGCGCTGCACCGGCTGGTCGAGGTGGTCGAAATAGCGGCGCTGGATCTCGTCGGTCAGCATCGCGCCGTAGGACACGGTCAACGTGCCCTGCTCGAGGACGACGACATTGTTGGTCTTGGTGATGCTCGCGCCGATGGTCTGCCAGTCGATGCCGGCCCGGTCGAGCGAACGCAGATCGATGATCTCGGCATCGACGTCCAGCTCCCGAGCGACCTTCAGCGCCAGCGGCACCATGGCCAAGTAGGTCAGCACCGTGAAGGCCTTGCCGGGCCGCACGACCTTTGCCTTGCCCAGCGGAATGTAGTAGTCCCAGTCTTCCACCGGCGCCGGTCCGTTGGTGTTGTACAGATCGACGTGCTCGATCACCAGCACCGGGTCTTCACACAGCAGCGCGCTGTTCATCAGGCCCACGTAGTCGAACGGCGTGCTCGGCGCCACGATCCGCCAGCCCGGCCACTGCGAGTACAGTCCGGCCGGCTCCATCGAGTGCTGCGAGCCGTAGCCGGTGCCGATGGCGCACTTGGTGCGCAGCACCAGCGGCATCGGCGAATCGCCGCCGAACATGTGTCGGCTCTTGCCGATCTGGTTGAACACCTGGTCGGCGGCCACCAGCGTGAAGTCGGCATACATGAATTCGACCACCGGGCGGTAGCTACCCTCCATCGCGACGCCGCCGCACAGGCCGGCGAAGCCGCCTTCCTCGATCGGCGTGGGCACGATACGGTCGGGAAAGCGCTGCGCCAGACCTTTGGTGGCGCCGTTGGTGCCGCCCTTCAGCCGGTGGATGTCCTCGCCCATCACGAAAATGCGCTCGTCGGTTTCCATGCGTCGCCCCATTACCGTGGCGATCGCGTCGACGAACTTGACCTCGCCGGTCTTGGCGCTGGCCGACTCCAGCTCTTCGAAGCGCGCGCCCTCGAACTCCGACAGGTCGCCGCGCAGGCCGTGGTCCCGGAACTCGGTCTTGGGCCACAGCGCCGGCCGGATGCGAGGCTTGCCGGTGGCCGGATCGTCCTCGCGCAGGCGCGACGCGATCAGGCCCATGGCCGCAACCACGTTGGCGCGGATCGCCTCGTCCTGTTGCGCCGTCAGCCAGCCGCGCGAAATCATCTCGCGGGCCGTGCGCGCGATCGGATCGCGCGCCTTCCACTGCGCTTCCTCGTCCTTGTCGCGATAGCCGAAGGCGCTGCCCAGGAGCGAGCCGCCATGGTGCAGGAACCGATAGACAAGGGCCTCGATCAGGGCCGGCCCCTTGCCGGCGCGCATGTGCTGCACGGCTATCCTCGAGGCGGTCGCCACCGCCGCGAGGTCCATGCCGTCGACGCGCCAGGCGGGTATGGCGAAGCCGCCGCCACGCGCCGACAGGCGGGTCTCCTTCGCCTGCTCTTCCACTCGGGTGGCGACCGCGTAGCCGTTGTTTTCGATGAAGAAGGCCAAGGGCAAGGCCCACAGTGCAGCCAGGTTCATCGATTCGGGGACCGAGCCGATGTGCGCGCTGCCGTCGCCGAAGAAGGTCATTGCAACCTGGCCCTTGCCCTCGCGCTTCTTGGCCCATGCCAGGCCGTTGGCGATCGGCACGCCGCCGCCGACGATGGCGTTGGTGCCCATCGCGCCGCATTCGGTCCAGCGCAGATGCATCGAGCCGCCGCGGCCCTTGCAGAAGCCGTCCGCCAGGCCCAGGATCTCGGCCAGCGCCCGGTACAGGAAGGTTGTGACCGCCTCGGGCAGCGGCTGGCTGCGTGGATCATGCCGGGCGTCGTCCAGATGCCGCATACCCTTGGCGATGAACTGGTGGTGGCCGCGGTGCGCGCCGGTGATCATGTCGCGCGAATTCAGCAGCGCCATCGCTCCGACCGCGCCAGCTTCCTGGCCGATGCTCGAATGAAGAGGGCCATTCACCAGGCCCACCTTTTCGAACTCGAGCACCGTTTCTTCGAAGGCGCGGATCACGTGCAGGTGATAGTGCATCCGCAGCAGTTCGGCGGCGCCGATGGCGTCCCAATCCTGCGGCTCGGATTGCAGCTCGATCCAGGGCGCGTCGGGGCGAAGCTCGATGATCTTGGGCATGCGTGGTGTCCTCGGTTGGCGCGGCCGGCGAGGGGCGGTGCGCGATGGGTTCTGCGGAATAACTGCAATTGTCGTGCCGGGTGGGCGATACGGCTGGCGCAGTATCCGCCGCGCGCTATTCGTCGAGCAAGCGTTCCAAGTTGCGACACATGTTCAT
>DATNCB010000294.1:0-1373 GCA_035571715.1 Ramlibacter sp. | reverse complement strand
CGCCCGAACGGGCTGAGCTTGAAGTCGATCACTTCCTTGCGCACCGGCTTGAGCTGCACGGCATGCGCGATCGTGAACCAGGGCTCCTGCTCCTTGAAGATCACCTGCGCCTGCTTGTACAGCTGCTCGCGCTTGGCCAGGCTGGTTTCCACCTTGCCCTTCTGGATCAGGTCCTCGAAGGGTTGGTAGCACCACTTGGCTACGTTGGAGCCGTTGTTCTTGGTCGCTTCGCATCCCAGCAGCACGGCCAGGAAGTTATCCGGGTCGCCGTTATCGCCGGTCCAGCCGAGCATGCCCATCTGGTGCTCGCCCGCCTGCATGCGCTTGCGGTATTCGCCCCATTCGAAGCTCTTGATATCCGCCTTGATGCCGACCTTCGCGAGGTCCGCCTGCATCAGCTCGGCGATGCGGCGCGCGTTCGGGTTGTACGGGCGCTGCACCGGCATGGCCCAGAGGTCGGTCTCGAACCCGTTCGGGTGCCCGGCCTGCGCCAGCAGCTTCTTCGCGCCTTCCGGGTCGTACGGGTCGTCCTTGACCGAGTCGTTGTAGTACTGCGTCATCGTCGGCGGCAGCGGGTTCTTGGCCGGGATGCCGGTGCCCAGGAACACCCCGTCAAGAATGGCCTTCTTGTTGATCGCCATGTTCACGGCCTTGCGCACGCGCACGTCGTCGAACGGTTTCTTGGTCACGTTGTATGCCAGGTACCCGACGTTCAGGCCCGCCTGCTCGAGCACCTGCACGTTCGGGTCCTTGCGAATCGCGGCCAGGTCGGCCGGATTCGGATACGGCATCACATGGCATTCGCCCTTCTGCAGCTTGGCCCAGCGCACCGAGGCATCGGGCG
This sequence comes from Ramlibacter sp., assembly GCA_035571715.1. Lineage (GTDB taxonomy): Bacteria > Pseudomonadota > Gammaproteobacteria > Burkholderiales > Burkholderiaceae_C > Ramlibacter. The sequence goes on along the minus strand of DATNCB010000294.1, from coordinate 529 downwards.
TGATCGCATACACCAGGTCATCGATCTTGGCCTTGCCGCCCCAGTACTGCGGGAACGCCTTGTATCGGATCGAGGCGTCCTTCTGGTACTGCACCAGGTAGAACGGGCCGGTGCCGATCGGCTCCTGGTCGATTTTCTCGGGGGTGCCGGCCTTGAGCATCGCGTCGGCGTATTCCTTCGACTGGATCGCCGCATAGGGCATCGCGAGGTCGGACAGGAAAGGCGCTTCCGGCTTTTCCAGGGTGACGCGCACGGTGTAGTCGTCCACCTTATCCAGTGACTTGATGAGCTTGGGCAAGCCCATGTCGTTAAAGTACGAGTGATTGGAACTCGTGACCTTGAAGTACGGATTGGCTTCCTTCCACTGGCGCTCGAAGCCGAAGATGACGTCGTCGGCATTGAAATCGCGCGTCGGCTTGAAGGCGCGCTGGTTGTGCCACTTCACGCCCTTGCGCAGATAGAAGGTATAGACCTTGCCATCGGCGGAAATGTCCCACTTCTCGGCCAGGCCGGGGACCACCTTCGTGCC
>DATNCB010000293.1:0-2146 GCA_035571715.1 Ramlibacter sp. | reverse complement strand
GTCGAGCAGCTGAAGAAGGCCTCCAAGGCCACCACCACTTCCAAGGAAATCGCGCAAGTCGGCTCGATCTCCGCCAACAGCGACGACACCATCGGCAAGATCATTGCCGATGCGATGGACAAAGTCGGCAAGGAAGGCGTCATTACCGTCGAAGACGGCAAGTCGCTGGAGAGCGAGCTTGAAGTCGTCGAAGGCATGCAGTTCGACCGCGGCTACCTGAGCCCGTACTTCATCAACAACCCGGACAAGCAGGCTGCACTGCTCGAGAACCCGTTCGTGCTGCTGTACGACAAGAAGATCAGCAACATCCGCGACCTGCTTCCGATCCTGGAGCAAGTCGCCAAAGCCGGCCGGCCGCTGCTGGTGATCGCCGAGGAAGTCGAAGGCGAAGCCCTGGCGACGCTGGTGGTCAACACGCTGCGTGGCATCCTGAAGGTCGTCGCCGTCAAGGCCCCGGGCTTCGGCGACCGCCGCAAGGCCATGCTGGAAGACATCGCCATCCTGACCGGCGGCAAGGTTATCGCTGAAGAAGTGGGCCTGACGCTCGAGAAGGTGACCCTGGCCGACCTGGGCCAGGCCAAGCGCATCGAAGTGGGCAAGGAAAACACCACCATCATCGACGGCGCCGGCGCCGCGGGCGACATCGAAGCGCGCGTCAAGCAGATCCGCGTTCAGATCGAGGAAGCAACCAGCGACTACGACCGCGAGAAGCTGCAAGAGCGCGTGGCCAAGCTGGCCGGCGGCGTTGCCGTGATCAAGGTCGGTGCCGCTACCGAAGTCGAGATGAAGGAAAAGAAAGCCCGCGTGGAAGACGCGCTGCACGCGACCCGCGCTGCCGTGGAAGAAGGCATCGTGGCGGGAGGCGGAGTCGCATTCCTGCGCGCCAGGCAGGCCCTCGGTGAGCTCAAGGGCGACAACCCGGACCAGGACGCCGGCATCAAGCTGGTGCTCAAGGCGATCGAGTCGCCGCTGCGCGAGATCGTGGCCAATGCCGGCGGCGAGCCGAGCGTGGTGGTCAACGCGGTGCTCAATGGCAAGGGCAACTTCGGCTTCAACGCGGCCAACGACACCTACGGCGACATGATCGAGATGGGTATCCTGGATCCGACCAAGGTGACCCGCACGGCGTTGCAAAACGCCTCGTCGGTCGCCTCGCTGATGCTGACCACGGAAGCCATGGTCGCCGAAGCGCCGAAGGAAGAGGCCGGCGCCGGCGGTGGCATGGGCGGCGGTATGGGTGGTATGCGCGGCATGGGCGGCATGGACATGTAAGCGCCTTCACTGCAAAAACGCCACGCGTTTTGTGCAGTGGCCCAGCTAGACAAAAAACCGCGGGAAACCCGCGGTTTTTTATTGGCCGCGCGCTGCATGTTATTCCGCGCGCCAAGACAACGATGTTCTGCGCCGCCGCGCCTAGCCCTGAATCGCCATGCTGTGTCGAGTAGCGTTACAGCATTCGATGAAAAGACAAAAGCCGCTTTCGAGCGGCTTTTTTGTTGACCTTCCCGTTGGACCTTGCAGCTATTGCTGGCCCGGCCCGCGCATGACTTCCGGCACGTCGGGGGCGGACTCAGGCGAGCCGTAGGCATTGGCGCCTTCGCTCGGCTGCACGCACCAGTACAGCAGAATCAGGAAGCCGAGGACGGGGATCAGGCCAAGCAGCAGAAACCAGGCGCTCTTGCCGATGTCGTGCAAGCGCCGTGCACCGACTGACAGTGCGGGCAGCAGCAGCGCCAGCCCTGCGATCCCGTTCAGGACGTCGCTCACCATGCCGGTGACGAACATCACGATGATCTGGAACAGAAAGAACCACCAGAATTCCGGCCGGCTGGCCCGGCCGGAAAAATCGACGTATTTGCGCAGGCAGGTGGCAACGGCTTGGCTGAAGTTCATGAATGATTCTCCTCGCTGACTCCCGGGCATATGCCCGCGTCATGATATGCGTTCGGCAGGCGCGGCGCTACCGTCAGGCGGCAGGCTGCCGCAGCCGGCGCAGCAAGCCGGCGCTGGACCCATCGAGCCCTGACGCGTCACCGCTGGCCAGGCGCGGCGCGATGTCCAGCGCGAGGACTTTGCCCAGTTCCACGCCCCATTGATCGAAGCTGTTGATGCCCCACAGCGAGCCGCTGACGAAGACGCGATGCTC
>DATNCB010000292.1:0-3379 GCA_035571715.1 Ramlibacter sp. | reverse complement strand
GCTGGCCGTCTCCAGGCCGTCGATGTCCGGCATGTTGACGTCCAGCAGGATGACGGCGAACTCCATCTCGAGGATGAAGCGCAGCGCCTCCTGGCCCGACCGGGCGCTGACGACGTTCTGCCCAAGCTCGTCCAGGATGCTACGGAAGACGACGTGCTTTTCAGGCAGGTCGTCCACCACCAGGATGTTGACCTTCTCCTGTTCCGCTGGTTGGGGCAACTTCAACGCCACCGGGTTCCTCATTGGTGCAGCCACGCACGCAGGACCGCGAGCAGGTCATGCGTGTTGACGGGTTTGGACAGGTAATCCCAGGCGCCGGCCTCGATGCACTTTTCGCGGTCGCCTTTCATGGCCTTGGCTGTCACCGCGATCATGGGCAGGTCCTTGCCGGCGGGGAGCTTGCGGATTTCCTTCATGGTCGCCATGCCGTCCATCTCGGGCATCATGATGTCCATCAATACCACCTGGATCTGGGTGTCGGTCGCGACCCGTGCGATCGCATCGCGGCCATTATCGGCCCAGACTATGTCCATGCCGTGCTCTTCCAGCACAGTGGCCAGCGCGAAAATATTGCGCATGTCGTCGTCCACGATCAGCACCCGCTTGCCGGCCAGGGGCTTGGTCGATTCGTGGACGTTATTGATGAGCGAGCGCTTGGTTTCCGGCAGCCGCGCCAGGTTCTGGTGCAGCGCCAGCAGTGCGTGGTCGAACAGCTTGGCCACCGTGTGGGCCTCTTGCACCGTCACCGCATCGTCCGATTGCCAGGTGAATTTGCCCGCGGCCTTGCCGCTGCCTCGATAGAGCAGCAACGGCAACGGTCCGAACTGCGCCTGCGCCGCCAGCAGCCTGCGGCATTCGGCGGGATCGACGCCCGGGAATCCGTCCTCCAGCACCACACAGTCGTAGCTGCTCTCGTCCAGCGCTTCCATCAGCTTGTCGGCGCTCTTGGTGACTACCACCTCGAGCTGCTCGTCCTCGATCTGGGCAACGAAGTCGCGCCGCACCGCCACATCCTTCAACGCCACCAGGACCCTCTTGCGCGGCCGGGTCAGGTACGTGTGCAGCTGGTCGAGCATCGAGTCCAGCACTTCCTTGGATTGGATCGGTTTATCGACGAAGGCCATGGCGCCCGAACGGAACGCCCGCTCGCGCGAATCGTCGGTCGAAATCACGCACACCGGAAGATGCCGCGCGCCCATGTCCTGCTTGATGCGATCGAGCACGCGCCAGCCGTCCATGTCCGGCAGGTACATATCCAGGGTGATGGCCGATGGCTTGAATTGCGTCGCCAATGTCAAGGCGCCGGCGCCCATCGATGTCACCAGGCCTTTGAAGCCCTTGGCCCGTGCGGCGTCGAGCAGGAACCGGGCGAATGCCAGGTCGTTTTCGACGATCAGCAGGACCAGGTCGCCTTGCTGGACCGCATCGCGATCGTCGTTCGCCTCGTTCGCTGCGACGGCGCCTTCCTCGCCCACCACGGCCACGGCCTCTTCCGCGACCGGTTCCGGCCGCGGGATGCGCTTGAGGATTGGCACGACCACCTCGGGCCGCGCCTCACCCGTCGTTGCCGGACGGCGCGCGCCACGCGTGCCGGAATACACCAGCGGCAGGTACAGGGTGAAGGTACTGCCCTGCCCCGGCGCGCTGGACAGCCGGATCTCGCCGCCGAGCAGCTTGGACAGTTCACGGCTGATGGCCAGGCCCAGGCCGGTGCCGCCGTACTTGCGGCTGGTCGATCCGTCGGCCTGCTGGAACGCCTCGAAGATGATCTGCTGCTTGTCGCCGGAGATGCCGATGCCGGTATCCGACACGGCGAACGCGATGACCTGCGGCGCGCGATTGAGTTCCTCGTTGTCCGGGGTCCAGCCGGTGAATGCCTCTTCGATCGCGAGCGAAACATGGCCCTGGTGCGTGAACTTGAAGGCGTTGGACAGCAGGTTTTTCAGGATCTGCTGCAGGCGCTTGACGTCGGTCACCATCGATGTCGGCAGGTTCAGGCCGGTGTGAACCAGGAAGTCCACGCTCTTGGCCTCGGCCACGTGGCGGAAGGTGCGTTCCACGTACACCCGCAGGTCCGACAGGCGCAGCTCGTTGACGTCCACCACCACGGTGCCGGACTCGATCTTGGACAGGTCCAGGATGTCGTTGATCAGCATCAGCAGGTCGTTGCCCGACGAGTGGATCGTCTTGGCGAATTCCACCTGCTTGGGCGAGAGGTTGCCGTCCGGATTCTTGGAAAGCTGGTCGGACAGGATCAGCAGCGAGTTCAGCGGCGTGCGCAGCTCGTGCGACATGTTGGCCAGGAATTCCGACTTGTACTTGGAGGTCAGCGCCAGCTGCTTGGCCTTGTCTTCCAGCGCCTGCCGGGCCTGCTCCACTTCCTGGTTCTTGCGCTCGACCTCGTGGTTCTGGTGCACCAGCAGCCGGGCCTTTTCCTGCAGCTCTTCGTTGGTCTGCTGCAGTTCCTGTTGCCGGCTTTGCAATTCCTGCGCGAGCGACTGCGACTGGGTCAGCAGGTCTTCCGTGCGCATGTTGGCTTCGATCGTGTTGATCACGATACCGATCGATTCGGTCAACTGGTCAAGGAACGCCTGGTGGGTCGGGTTGAAGCGCTCCACCGAGGCGAGCTCCACCACACCCCTGACTTGCCCTTCGAAGATGATCGGCAGCACCAGCACGTTGAGCGGCGCCACTTGCGTCAACCCGGAGGAAATCTTCAGGCTGTCCGGGATCGACGAAGTCAGCAGGATCTTCTTGCGGTCGTAGGCGCACTGGCCGACCAGGCCCTGCCCCATGTCGACTTCCTTGCCGTAGGCGCCGTGGCCGTCCGAAGCGTAGCTGGCCATCAGGCGCAGCTTCGGCTGCTCATGCGTGTAGCGCAGCACGTAGAACTCGGCCTGCTGCGCGCCCACCACCGGCGCGAGCTCGGACAGGATCAGGTGGCCCACCGCTACCAGGTCCTTCTGGCCCTGCAGCATCCGCGAGAACTTGGCCAGGTTGGTCTTGAGCCAGTCCTGCTCCGTGTTCACCTGCGTGGTGTCCTTCAGGTTGCGGATCATCTCGTTGATCGTGTCCTTCAGGGCGGCCACCTCGCCGAGCGCTTCCACCGTGATCGACCGGGTCAAGTCGCCCTGCGTCACGGCAGTCGCGACCTCGGCGATCGCTCGCACCTGGGTCGTCAGGTTGGCGGCGAGCTGGTTCACGTTTTCGGTCAGGCCCTTCCAGGTGCCCGACGCGCCCGGCACCTTGGCCTGGCCGCCGAGTTTTCCTTCCACACCCACTTCGCGCGCCACGGTAGTCACCTGGTCGGCGAAGGTCGCGAGCGTGTCGGTCATGGAGTTGATGGTGTCGGCCAGCGCGGCGATTTCGCCCTTGGCTT
>DATNCB010000291.1:0-2590 GCA_035571715.1 Ramlibacter sp. | reverse complement strand
GGAATGACCACCAGCGCCGGGCCGCGTTTGGCTTTGTTCGTGTACTGCAGCTCCTGGTACGCCGCTGCATCGGCGGCCGCATTGGCCTGCTGCGATGTGGAGCTGCCCGCGTTGGGCGAGGGATTGCCGAAGACGGGCTGGGCCAGAGCCGCTGCGGCGCCAAGGCATGACAGCGCCGCGATGGCGCAGTAGCAAAGTGACTTCTTGTTCAACATGATGCTTGCTCCTGGTTATTGTTTGCTGCGATCACCGGCCGGCGGCATTGCGACAATAGTCGCTGTACAAGCGGGCCACAACCTCATCGGCGCGCTCTTCGATCAACGTGAGCGCCATGCCCGAGACGTCGCTGCCGGCGTAGCTCTCGTTGTGGGCCGACGCGGTGGATACCGGTTTGCCGGATGCCTCGGACAGCGTGAAATCCAGGTTCACGCTGACCTGGTTGACGCCCACGATCGGATTGCGCGCGGCGCGGCTGGCGATCACGCCCCGCAGCACATATTGCGCGGCAAGCCGGCGCGCGGCACTGAGCGCGCGGTCCGGATCATTCTTGAAGTAGGCGTCGATCTCTTCCTGGGCGATCTGCTTGCGGATCTGCTCGGGCGTATAGGTTTTCAGGCCCAGGCCGGCGAGCCGGGTGTTGACGGCCTCGACGTGGCGGCTATATGTCCCCTGGCTGGCGGTCACGAAGCCGTTCTTCATTTCGCCGATCAGCACCATGATCTTGCGGTTCTTGATCCGGTCGCGGCACGGCGTCGAAAGCTGGGCATCGATGGTGGCTTGCCGCTGCGCTTCCGCTGCTGCATCGGCAGCGGCGCCGGGCGGCGGATTGGAAAATTTGAAGCCCTGAGCCTGCGCGGAAACCGCGATGGTCCAGCAAGCAAGCAAAATCGCCGATGATGTGCGCATCGCAAGGCTTCAGTTAAGGACGGTCATTATTATGGACTTGGGTATCGCGGGCAAATGGGCGCTGGTGTGCGGCGCCAGCAAGGGACTGGGTTTCGGTTGCGCCCAGGCGCTGGTGCGCGAAGGGGTGAATGTGATCATCGTCGCGCGCGGCGCGCCGGCGCTGGAGGCGGCGGTCGCGCAGTTGCTGGCCGATCCCGGCCGGCCGGCCGACACGGTGGTGCAGCAAGTGGCTGCCGATATCACTTCGCCCGAGGGCCGGGCCAAGGTGTTCGCGCAGCGCCGCGACTTCGACATCGTCGTCACGAATGCGGGCGGGCCGCCGCCGGGCGACTTTCGCGACTGGGACCGCGACGCCTGGATCAAGGCGCTGGATGCGAACATGCTCACGCCGATCGAGTTGATGAAGGCGACGGTCGACGGCATGGCTGCGCGCGGCTTCGGGCGGATCGTCAACATCACGTCCGGTGCGGTCAAGGCGCCGCTTCATGTGCTGGGCCTGTCGAACGGGGCGCGCAGCGGCTTGACCGGATTTGTCGCGGGCCTGGCGCGGACCAACCAGCTCGCGTCCGCCAACGTGACGATCAACAACCTGCTGCCGGGCGCTTTCGATACCGACCGGCTCAAGGCAACTCTGGGTGGCCTTGCCAAGAAAACCGGCCAGTCGCTGGAGGCCGTAACCGAAGGGCGCCGCAACGCCGTTCCGGCCAAGCGCTTTGGCGCGCCCGAAGAGTTCGGTGCGGCGTGCGCTTTCCTTTGCAGCCAACGCGCCGGCTACATCATCGGACAGAACATCCTGGTCGACGGGGGGTCCTACCCCGGCACGCACTGACGGGAAAGACCCGGCGCGGGAGAGGTGCCGCTCGCCCGGCGCTGGATCAGGCCACAGCGTCGGGCCCCAGCGGCCTGGCGCGCTTGCGGCCAGGCGTCTGGCCCGTCATTGGCGACCCCGCAGCCTTGCCCGCAGTGGCGCCGTGCAAGCTGCTCGCCTCGACGTAGGAATCGCGGGTATCGCGAATGTGCAACGCAAGTGCCTGCTGCGCGCGTTCGACGTTGCCATCGCGGATCAGCCGGACGATGGCCGCATGGTTCTCCTGGCAATGACCGACGCGGTCGTTCTCCTCCGGCAGCCGTGAACGCAAGGCCCTGATCTTGGAGTCGATCAGCTGGTAAGCCTGCTTGAGGTAGGAGTTTTCGCAATGCGCCAGGATGACCTGGTGAAAGGCCTGGTCGAGCAGGGGTATGGACGGCCAGTCGCCCCGGTCCTGGGCCTTGGCCATCAATCGGACATTGGCTTCCAGCCCGCTCACGAGCTCGGCGTGCCGGGCCTGCATCCCGAGACCGAGCGCCGATACTTCGATCAATTCGCGGAAGCGGCAGATCTCGTCGACCTGGTCCCGCGTCAGCGAGAACACGAACGTGCCGCGCTGCGGCTGGATGTCGATCAAGCCGTCGCCGCGCAGCCGCAGCAGCGCCTCGCGTACGGGGGTCTTGCTGATGCCCAGCTCCATCGCGAGCGCCGCTTCCGACAACTGCTCGCCCAGCGCGTGGCGCCCCTCCACGATGGCGGCGCGGATGCTCTCGATGGCCATGTCGGTCAGCGATTTGGGGCGTTCCAGTTTGCGTGCGGCGGTGTTCACGGGTGGGTCGTCAGGTAAACCTGTCGTCTGATGATAACGCAGCATCG
>DATNCB010000290.1:0-2067 GCA_035571715.1 Ramlibacter sp. | reverse complement strand
CCTGCCGGGCATCGCCGCACTGGTGCAACGTTCCGGCGCCGAGCAGGACATCATGCTGGGCTATAGCGACAGCAACAAGGACGGCGGCATCTTCACCAGCAACTGGGAGCTGTACCGCGCCGAGATCGCACTGGTCGAGCTATTCGACCGCCTCGCCAATTCGCACAACATCCAGCTGCGCATGTTCCACGGCCGCGGCGGCACCGTGGGACGCGGCGGCGGGCCGAGCTACCAGGCGATCCTGGCGCAACCGCCCGGCACGGTGCGCGGCCAGATCCGCCTAACCGAACAGGGCGAGGTGATCGGCTCCAAGTACGCCAACCCTGAGATCGGCCGGCGCAACCTGGAAACTCTGGTCGCCGCCACGCTGGAGGCCACGCTGCTGCAGCCGACCAAGACCGCGCCCAAGGCATTCCTGCTTGCGGCGGAGACCCTGTCGCGCTCCAGCATGGCCGCCTACCGCGCGCTGGTCTACGAGACGCCCGGTTTTTCCGATTACTTCTTCGGCTCGACGCCGATCCGCGAGATCGCCGAACTCAACATCGGTTCGCGTCCGGCTTCGCGAAGGGCGAGCATGCGGATCGAGGACTTGCGCGCGATCCCCTGGAGCTTCAGCTGGGGCCAATGCCGCTTGACTTTGCCGGGCTGGTACGGTTTCGGCACCGCGGTCCACCAGTTCCTGAACGCCAATGCGCAGCAGTCCCGGCGCGAGGGCTTGGTTCTGCTGCAGAAGATGTATCGCCAGTGGCCATTCTTCGGCGCCTTGCTCTCCAACATGGACATGGTGTTGGCCAAGAGCGACTTGGCCCTGGCCTCACGCTATGCGGAGCTGGTGACCGATGCGCGGTTGCGCAAGCGCATTTTCACCACGATCGAGGCGGAGTGGCATCGCACGGTGGACGCGTTGCAGGCGATCACCGGCGAAAAACAGCGCCTCGCGAGCAACCCGGCGCTGCAGCGCTCGATCCGGCACCGCTTTCCTTATATCGATCCGCTACATCACCTGCAGGTGGAACTGGTGCGCCGCTACCGCGAAGGCAAGATCGACGACCAGGCCCGGCGCGGTATTCATATCTCCATCAACGGCATCGCGGCGGCGTTGAGGAACACAGGCTAGTCGCTTCAGGTCCCCAGCAATTCGCCCACCGGCTTCAGGTCTTCGACGCGATCGCAGATTGCCTTGACCACCATCAGGATCGGAACGCCCAGCAGCAGGCCCCAGACGCCCCACAACCAGCCCCAGGCCAGCACACCGACGAAGACCGCCACCGGGTTCATGCTGCTGGCCTTGCTGGTGAGCCATGGCACGATCAGGTTTCCCATGAAAGTGTGGATGCCGAGGGACGCGCCGGCCAGCGTCACCGCCATCCGGATTTCGCCGAACTGAACGAAACCCACGAGGGCTGCCGCGCCCGCCACCACGGCCGACCCGATGTACGGCACGAGGTTGAGGACCGCGGCGGCAAAGCCCCACACGCCGGCGTGCTTGAGCCCGAGGGCCCAGAATGCGAGCCCGGTTGCCACGCCCACCACGATGCTGGCCAGCAATTGCACCATCAGGTAACGCTGGATCTGCTCCGTGATTTCGTCCAGCGCCTGCACCGTGATCTTCCTGCTTGACAAGCTGGGTCCGGTGATCTTGACCAGCTTGCGGCGGAACGTGTCGCCTGACACCAGCAGGAAGAAGGTGAGAAAGGTGACGATGATGGCCTCACCGGCCAGGCTCGCCAGCCCCATCGTGCCGCTCCAGAGATGGTCGCGGATGTTGAAACGGGGCTTCTCGACCAGGACGCGCTGCACGCCGCGGCCGGCCGGCGTCGCGGCACTCGCCTCTTCGGCCGCCTGCTCGATCTGCGCCGCGGCCTTCTGCACCGTACCCAGCGGCGTGTCGGACTGGCCGGTGCGGGCGCGAACCGAATCGCGCAGCTTCCTCGCCGCGTCCGGCAGCGACTCGATGAGCTGGTTGGCATCGTCGCTGAACGAGTAGACACCGAAGCCCGCACCACCCAGCAGGCCGACGATCAGGACCGCCGCGCTGATCGCGCGCGGGATCCGCAGCCGCTGCAG
>DATNCB010000289.1:0-8031 GCA_035571715.1 Ramlibacter sp. | reverse complement strand
GTCGAGCAGGAACTTGCTGAGTTCCTGGCCGACTTCGGCCTTCTTCCAGGAGGCGCTCTGTTCGTAGGAAGTCACCAGGCCGGGCATCAGCCCGATGTTCAGTTCGGGCAACTCGCCGCCGGCGTAGGAGATCGGGACCAGTGACAGGTCGAGCGCGCCCTTGCGCAGCGCGGAAAACTGGGAGTTCGTCTTGACCAGCGATGCGCCCGGATAGATCTCGAATTTGAGCGCGCCTTTGGTGCGCTTCTCCACTTCCGCTGCGAACTGGCGGCACAGCCGGTCGCGGAAATCGCCCTCCTTGATCGAGCCGCCGGGGAACTGGTGTGAGATTTTCAAGGCGCCACTTTGCGCCCACGCACTGGGCAGGTGCATGGCCGGTAGCGCCACTGCAGCGCCCGCCCCCAGGAATATTCGACGACTGACGGTGTTCATGATGTCTCCTTATTTCTGACCCAACGAATGTTAACTATTCAGGCGCCCGGCCCGCGCGCCATTGCCGAGATGGAATCGTGCCACCTGATCGACGGGTTTGCCACCAGTCAAACCCGGACAGCCTATCTGTTGCTTCATCGTTGCGGAACTCAAAAATACAGATCTTCGATGGCACGAGAAACCGGGATTTGTCCCTGCGCGAGCCACGTCCGGTGTTTGTCCAGTCGCTTCAGGTCATAAAGGTAGTTGACCATCAATCCATAAGCGCGCTGCAAACCCTTGGCCGAGGGATCGCCCGCCCAGTTCAGCCGCTCGATCCGCGCTCCGTTGCCAAGGTGGAATCTCGCGACGGAGTCCAATGGTTTGCCGTCCTGCTTTTCGCGGCCGAGGTATTGCGCCGCGCAGCGCAGCAGCATCAGCCGCACCGGCGATTTCGTTTCCAGCTCGAGTGGACGCTCGAACGCGGCCAACAGGCGCTCGGGAGTCGGCTCCGCGCCCAGCACACGGGCGAGTTCGGCCCGCGGCTTCGGATCGACCCGCTCGAGCATTTCCGCGGCGTGCTTCGTGAGCCATGAGCGCAAGCCGAGGATCGGCGAGAGGGTCGCGAAAGTCTTGAGCTTGGGAAATTCGCTCTTGAGCGTCTCCACCACTCGCTTGATCAGCGAATCGCCGAAACTCACGCCACGCAGGCCCGGCTGTGTGTTGCTGATCGAATAGAAAATCGCCGTGGTTGCCTTGCCGAGGTCGCTGGGCGCCGCCGCCTCGTCCAGCAACGGTGTGATGCAGCTGGCGATCTCGTCCATCAGCGCGACTTCGACAAAGATCAGCGGTTCGCTGTCCAGCCGGGGATGGAAAAAACCGTAGCAGCGCCGGTCGCTGTCGAGCCGGTTCTTCACGTCCGCCCAGCTGCGAATGTCATGTACGGCCTCGTACTTGATCAGCTTCTCGATCAGCGACGCCGGTGAATCCCAACTGATGCGCCGCAGTTCCAGGAAGGCCACGTCGAACCACGTGGAAAACAGGTTTTCCAGTTCCGCGTCCAGTGCCAGCAGCCGCCTGTCGCTTTTCAGCTGGGGCAGCAACTCCGCGCGCAGGTCGACCAGGAACCGCATCCCTTCGGGAAAAACCGCAAAGCGCTGCAGCAGACGGGTGCGCGGCGACACGAAGGCCCGGCGCAGCCGGATCTCGGCCTGGCCCTCCTCGGCCGTGCCCTGTGCCGCCTCGTACTGCGCTCGCATCGCCTGGATCTTCTTGGGGTCGGGTGCGAACTGCTCGCTCATCAGCAGCCAGCAGTCGCGCCGCTGTTCGGCCGTGGCCTTGGCATACCAGCCGGCCACGCCCTTCGCGCGACGCCCGCCTTCCACTTCGCTGACCTGCGGGTCGATGATGGCTTTCAGTTCGGTGAGAGTGCGGCGCAGCACCCGCGGCGACAGCGCCTCCTGATGCCGGCGCAGCGTCGCCTGGAGCCGCTCGCGCGTGGACCGCGCTCCGCCGGCGAAGACCGAACTCATCGTGCCAACCTCGATCGCTGGTTGCGGGCGAGTTCGCGCAGCGCCTCGCGCTGGCGAGTCAGGTGCGTGCGCATCGCCGCTTCGGCGCCTTCCGGATCGCGCGCCTTGAGTGCGGCGAACACGGCCAGATGCTCCGAAAGGCTTTGCTCCAACCGCCCCGGCGCATGCAGCTGCTGCAGCCGCGCCAGCTTGACGATCTTGCGCAGATCGCCGATCACCTGCGCCAGCCAGCGGTTATTGGCCAGCGTGATGATCGCTTCGTGGATGGTGAAGTTGGCCGCGTAATACTCGTTGATGCGCCCGGCCTTGGCATGCCGCGCGAGTTTGTCGTGCAGCACCTGAAGCGCCTGCAAGTCGGCGTCGCTGGCGTGCAGCGCGGCCTCATACGCACAGCGACCCTCGAGCAAGGCGATCACCGGAAAGATCTCGTTCAGGTCCTGCTCGGTCACTTCGTTGACGAAACAGCCTCGCCGTGGTTCGTGACGCACGAGGCCTTCAGCCGTGAGCACCTTCAGCGCCTCGCGCAGCGGCGTGCGCGAAATGCGCAACTGCTGCGCCAGCCGGGCTTCGTCGAGAAAGGTGCCCGGCATCAGCTCGCCGGCGAAGATGCGGTCGCGTAACTGGGCGGCGGCCTCGTCATGCAGTGAGTTGTGAACCAGTCGCATCGCAGGGGCTTTTCGTGCTGGTAATTTCCCGTAATTACAGATAATTATGGCTCGGAAATCAGGCGAACGTCAGCGCGCCGGCGCGCCGGCGCAGAGGGAAACTATCGGACCTTTGCCGGCACGGGCGAGGTGCGGCTGCCGGCCCACAGCCAGAGCAGCAGCCCGCCCAGCATCATCGGGATGCAGAGCCACTGCCCCATGCTCAGGCCGAGCGACAGCAGGCCGAGGTGCGCGTCCGGTTCGCGGAAATACTCGGCAATGAAGCGCAGCAGCCCGTAGCCCATCAGGAATGCGGCAGCCACCTGCGCCGGCTTGCGTTCCTTGCGCCCATAGAGCCAGAGAATCAGGAACAGCAACACGCCCTCGAGCAGGAACTGGTACACCTGAGAGGGATGACGCGGAATCATCGAGCCGCTTTGCGGGAACACCATGGCCCATGGCAGCGACGGATCGGCCGCGCGGCCCCATAGTTCCCCATTGATGAAGTTGCCCACCCGCCCCGCGGCGAGGCCCAGCGGCACGCATGGCGCCGCGAAATCCATCACCTGCCAGAACGGCTTGTTGCGCGACCGCGCAAACCACACCTGCGAAGCAATCACGCCGAGCATGCCGCCGTGAAAGCTCATCCCGCCTTGCCAGACGTAGAAGATCTCCAGTGGATGCGACATGTAGTAGCCCGGTTTGTAAAACAGGCAATAGCCGAGCCGCCCGCCGATCACCACGCCGAGCACGCCGAAAAAAAGCATGTCCTCGATGTCCTTGCGGCTCCACGCGCCCGGCCCCTTGACGGATGCAAAAGGCTCGTGGTGCAGGCGCCGAAACGCCAGCAGCATGAACAGGCCGAAGGCCACCAGGTAGGTGATGCCATACCAGTGGATGGCGACCGGCCCGAGCCTCAGGGCTACCGGGTCGATATGGGGATACATCAGCATGCCGGGTATTGTGCTGCAAGCTCGTGGGAGCGGGGGCAGGCTCCGGTCAGCCCGATGCCGGCAACCGCCCGCGCGCAAACTCGACGAAGCGCTCCAGCGTCGGATTCGCCGCCGACGGCCATGCCAGACTGGTTTCGCAGCCCGGTACCGTCTGGGCCTTCTTGCCCGCGATGCGGCGGTAGATGACGCCCGGCCGCTGGAACTGGCGCACACTGTCGGGCACCCAGGCAAGGCCCAGCCCGGCGGAAACCAGATTGACAATGGTCTGCATCTGGATTGCCTCCTGGGCAATGCGCGGCGTGCGTCCGGCTGCGTGGTACATGCCAAAGATCGCGTCGTGCAACGAAGGCAGGATGCGCCTGGGAAAAATCACCAATGGCTGCTCGAGCACGCGGCCCAAGGCGAGCGTACGTGCCGCGGCAAGTTCGTGCTGCTCGGGCAGCGCCAGCACCAGTGGCTCGCGCACGATCAGCAAGTGGTGCAGGTCGGGCGGCGCGAAACCCGGCGAATGCAGCATGAAACCGGCGTCGATGTCGCCGCGCGCCAGGCTTTGCAGCTGAACGTCCCCTGTGGCCTCGATCAGTTCGAGTTCGATCCGCGGATAAGTCGACCGGAACGCCCGCACCCATTGCGGCAACAGCCCGAATCCCAGTGTCGAAACGAAGGCGAGGCGCAGCCGCCCGCTCTCGCCATGGGCCGCGGCGCGGGCATGGGCCGGCAGGGCCGCTGCCCGGGCCAGCAGGTCGCGCGCTTCGGGCACGAGCGCCTGTCCGGCAGCCGTCAGTTGGACGCTGCGTTTGGTGCGATCGAACAGGCGCACGTCCAGCGCGCGCTCGAGCCCGGCGATGGCCTGGGTGAGCGGCGGCTGTGTCATGTGCAGGCGCGCTGCGGCCCGGCCGAAGTGCAGCTCTTCGGCCACGGCGATGAATTGGCGCCACAGGCGCAGCTCGACCATTGGTTGACTCATATGCGCAGCATATTAATACACCGCTAAAAATGGATTGGAAAGAATGAATGAGGCGGCGCATACTCTTGGCCTTCGCGGGCGCTGAGGCGTCGTGCGGACCACAACATCATCGAGACGCCATGGCCACCAAGACTACCCAGATCAATCGCCGCAGCAGGAACATCACCGAAGGCAAATCGCGGGCGCCTAACCGCTCGATGTACTACGCCATGGGCTACGGCGAGCGCGATTTCGCCAAGCCCATGATCGGCGTGGCCAACGGCCACAGCACGATCACGCCCTGCAACAGCGGTTTGCAAAAGCTCGCCGACGCGGCTGTGGCGGGCATCGAGGAAGCCGGCGGCAACGCGCAGATTTTCGGCACGCCCACGATTTCCGACGGCATGGCGATGGGCACCGAAGGGATGAAGTACTCGCTCGTGAGCCGCGAAGTCATTTCGGACTGCATCGAAACCTGCGTGCAGGGCCAGTGGATGGACGGCGTGCTGGTGGTGGGCGGCTGCGACAAGAACATGCCCGGCGGACTGATGGGGATGCTGCGCGCCAACGTGCCCGCCATCTTCGTGTACGGCGGCACCATCCTTCCGGGCCATTACAAGGGCCAGGACCTGAACATCGTCAGCGTGTTCGAGGCCGTGGGCCAGAACTCCGCCGGCAAGTTGAGCGACGCTGACCTGCGCGAGATCGAGATGCGCGCGATTCCGGGCACCGGTTCGTGCGGCGGCATGTACACCGCGAACACCATGTCGTCGGCGTTCGAGGCGCTGGGCATCTCCCTGGCCTACTCGTCCACGATGGCCAATCCGCACGACGAGAAGATGAACTCGGCGAAGGAGTCGGCCAAGGTGCTGATGGAAGCCATCAGGAAGGACCTCAAGCCGCGCGACATCGTGACGAGGGAGGCGATCGAGAACGCGGTGGCGGTGATCATGGCCATCGGCGGCTCCACGAATGCCGTGCTGCACTTCCTGGCGATCGCGCACGCGGCCCAGGTCGAGTGGACCATCGACGATTTCGAACGTGTGCGCCAAAGGACGCCGGTGCTGTGCGACCTCAAGCCCAGTGGCAAGTACCTGGCCGTGGACCTGCACCGCGCGGGCGGCATTCCCCAGGTGATGAAGATCCTGCTGAACGCGGGTCTGCTGCACGGCGACTGCCTGACCATCACCGGCCAGACGATTGCGCAGGTGCTCAAGGACATTCCCAATGAGCCGCGCGCGGACCAGGACGTGATCCGCCCCATCAACAAGCCGATGTACGAGCAGGGCCACCTGGCCATCCTCAAGGGCAACCTGTCGCCCGAAGGCTGCGTGGCGAAGATCACCGGCTTGAAGAATCCGGTCATGACAGGACCGGCGCGGGTGTTCGATGACGAACAATCGGCGCTGCAGGCCATCCTCGACGGCAAGATCAAGCCCGGCGACGTCATGGTGCTGCGCTACCTGGGACCCAAGGGCGGCCCGGGCATGCCGGAAATGCTCGCACCCACGGGCGCGCTGATCGGCGCCGGCTTGGGCGAGAGCGTGGGCCTGATCACCGATGGGCGATTTTCCGGCGGCACCTGGGGCATGGTGGTCGGCCACGTGGCGCCGGAGGCGGCGGCGGGCGGCACCATCGCGTTCGTGCAGGAAGGCGACTCGATCACCATCGACGCGCATCAGCTCAAGCTTGAACTGAACGTTCCGGAAGCCGACATCGCCTGGCGCCGGTCGGCGTGGACCGCGCCGGCACCGCGCTACAACCGCGGCGTGCAAGCCAAATTCGCGTTCAACGCATCCAGCGCCAGCAAAGGCGCGGTGCTCGACGACTACTAGAGGGTCCACGGCTCAGCCCGGCCGCGAGGCCGAAGTAGCATTCCGTTTTGCGCGAGGGAGATCGCCATGGACACTACTTCCGTTTGGCGCGCTACGGCGCCGCAATCCGGCTTCGGGCTCCTGCAGGGCGACATCAGCACCGATATATTGATCATCGGTGGCGGCATCACCGGCATCACGCTGGCGTTGCTGCTGGCCCGGGCGGGCCGGTCGGTGGTCCTGTTGGAGGCGGAGAGGATCGGCAACGGCAGCACCGGCAACTCCACCGGCAACCTTTATGAAACCCTGAGCCAGGGTCTGCACGGCATCGTCAGGGCATGGGACGAGGATGTCGCCCGCGCCGTGGTGGCACAACGGCGCGCCGCGGTCGACTTCATCGAGGGCGAGGCCCGGCAGTCTGACTGCTGCGAGTTCCGCCGCTGCGCGCTACGCCTGTATGCAACCTCGGAACAACGCCAGGCCGAAATCGGCCAGGAGCACCTCGCACTCGCCAAGGCCGGCGCCGACGTCCGCCTGGAGCGAGAAGTTCCCGCTGCGCTGCCTGCACCGGTGGGCGACGTGCTCGTGCTGAATGACCAGGCCCAGTTCCAGCCGCAGTCCTATGCTGTCCACCTCGCCGGCCTGGCGGCGCAGGCGGGTGCGAGCGTGTATGAACACTCGCGCGTGATCGAACTGGATCACAAGGGCAGGCGCGCTGCCACAACAGCCTGCACGGTGAAGGCGCACGAGATCGTGCTGGCGACCCACACGCCCAAAGGCTTTCACATGGTCCAGGCGGAAATGCCCGTGCATCGCGAATACGGCATTGCCCGCGCCATCGGAGCGGCCGATCCCGGGCCGGGCATCTTCTGGTATCGCGGCAGCGAACACTTCTCGGTGCGCACGCTCGAAACGCAAGCCCGGCGTTTTCTCGTCTGCGTCGGGCAAGATCAAAAGACCGGCGTTCACAACGCCAAGGCCGCCCTGTTGGCGCTCGAAACCGCCGCGCAGCAACAGTTCGGCGCGGGCGACGTGGTGTATCGCTGGTCGGCGCAGAACTATCGGTCGGCCGACCGCCTGCCTTACATCGGCCGCGACGTCTCGGGCTGTTTCATCGCCACCGGTTTTTCGACCGACGGCCTGGTGTGGGGAACGGTCGCGGCGCGAATCATCGCCGAGCAGATCATGGGCCTTTCGCCGGATTTCGGATCGATCTGCAAGCCCACGCGCTGGCCGCTCAAAGGCGGCAGGACCATGATGGAAGAGGTGGGCACGATGGCCAAGGCACTGGCCAAGGACTACCTCACTCATCGACAGGAACAGCAGCTGTCGAGCCTGGCGGCCGGCGACAGCGCGATCATCGAGGTCGATGGCGTGGCATGCGCGGCCTGGCGCGCCGACGATGGCGAGCTCTTCGCCGTCTCACCGGTGTGCACGCATCTGGGCTGCAAGGTGCACTGGAACAGCGTGGAAACCAGCTGGGACTGTCCGTGCCACGGCAGCCGGTTCAGGCCCGACGGAACGGTCATCGAAGGACCTGCGGTCGCCGCGCTCAAGCGCAAGCACGTGAACGTGGCGTAAAGCAGGCTGGGAGCCTGCGCGGCAGAGAAACGGGTCTGCGTTGGGTCTGCAAGGGGGCGCAGGCTAGGCGCGGGCGCGGGTCAAGCCTGGACGGCTTGACCCGTGACCGTAACAACGCATGCGCCCCCTTGCAGGCCCAACCCTTCGGGC
>DATNCB010000288.1:0-1111 GCA_035571715.1 Ramlibacter sp. | reverse complement strand
CCAGCTGTGCGCCGGGTTTTGGCGCGGCTGGCGCGGCCGGCAGGCTGGACGGCTGCACCTGCTCCGCCGGCATCGCGGCCGCTGCTGCGATGGTGTTCTGCGTACGGACCACGAGCGCGTTGCGCGATACCCGCGCGATGGGCTCCCTGGCTTTGGCTGGCTCAGACGGCGGCGGCAGCACGGCGGGCTGCAGCTGCGCCGCCGCGGCAGCGGGAAGCGGCTGGGTAGCGATGTTGCGCGTGATGAACGGCTGGGTACCCAATGTCGGGGAGAGATGCACCGAGCCTGGGCCCGCGCGCAACAGCAGCAGATGGGCAGCCAACACGGCCGCCGCCAGCACCAACAGTGGCCGAAGGGGAACGGCGTGCCTGGCTGTCATCCTCGACAAAACCTCTGGGAGGGTAAACTCATTTCACATTGCGTAACGTCTTCGGACTTTCAGCGCGTCCAACCTGCCAGACAAAAATTCGATGAAGCTCGCTACCTACAAAGACGGCTCGCGTGACGGCCAGCTGGTCGTGGTTTCCCGTGACCTGAGCACGGCTCATTATGCGACCGGCATTGCGGACCGGCTCCAGCAGGCGCTCGACGACTGGAGCTTCCTGTCGCCCCAGTTGCAGGACCTGTACGACACGGTGAACAGCGGCAAGGCGCGCCATGCCTTTCCGTTCGACTCATTGCAGTGCATGGCCCCGTTGCCGCGCGCCTACCAGTGGGCCGACGGCTCGGCCTATATCAACCACGTGGAGCTCGTGCGGCTCGCCCGTCACGCCGAAGTGCCGGCCAATTACTACACCGAGCCGCTGATGTACCAGGGTGGCAGCGACGATTTCCTCGGCCCGCACGACGACGTCGTCGTGCCCAAAGAGGACTACGGCATCGACTTCGAAGCCGAAGTCGCGGTGGTCACGGGCGACGTGGCCATGACCGCGTCGCCGGAGCAGGCCCTGGAGGGGATTCGCCTCGCGATGCTGGCCAACGACGTCTCGCTGCGCAACCTGATCCCCGACGAACTGGCCAAGAGCTTCGGGTTTTTCCAGAGCAAGCCGGCGACCGCTTTCAGCCCGGTGGCCGTGACGCTGGACGAATTGGGCGACGCCTGGGACAAAGG
>DATNCB010000287.1:0-1690 GCA_035571715.1 Ramlibacter sp. | reverse complement strand
GCCGGCGCATTGAGCGCCATGGCGCAGTTCCAGCAGTCCATGAGCGCCGTGCAGACGCTCGACCAGGCGCGCGCCTTCCTGGCGAACCCCCAGAACCAGGGCCTGGTGCAGGGCCTCGGCGGCTTCGGGGCCTTGATTCCGGCGCACAAGCCCACGAACAGCTCGATCCAAATGGTCACCGCGGGGATCGACGCGAACGCCAAGGTGATGCGGGACGTGTCGTTCACAGGGCGGCTGCTGATGGAGAAGGTCTTCGGTGCGCAGGACGACGCAGCCGTCGTCAACAGCGGTGCGGCGCCCTTCTTCGCCGACCGTGTCGGAGTCTTCGATGGAACGCTCGGCCACGTCCCCTCCACCAGCCTGGCGGCGGTCGATCGCGCCTACGGCACCTGGAGCAATATCGGCGACCGCGACATGTGGTTCTCCGTCGGCCGGCGTCCGACCACGGGCGGAGCGTCCAGCCATCTGCGGGCCAACAATCCGGCGCCCGGCACCGGCGGCGTGCCCTCGCTGCTGATCGACTACGCGTTCGACGGCATGACGCTCGGTTATGCCCCGGACATCGACGGGCTGCCCGGCGCGTTCGCGAAGCTCTGCTACGGCCGCGGCTTCGAGAGCGGTTTCCGCAACACGCCCGCCAATTCGATCAAGGACACCGACATGCTCGGCGTGTCCGTGGTGCCGATCGATACCGACAAGCTGCGCGTCTGGCTGCAATGGAACCGCGGCATGAACATCTTCGACGCACCGACGATGACCAACACCTTCTTCGGCAACACGCAGCCGCGGACCAATCTGGGCGACATCGACTGGTACGGCGCCGGTGTGATGCGCATGTTCAAGGACGTGGGCCCCGGCAACCTCAACGTGTTCGCGGACCTGGGCCTGAGCGTCACTCACCCGAACCAGAACGTGTCGTCGCAATTCGGCTTCCAGGGGCTGCTCACCGGCGCGTTCTTCCAGCCCGAGGCGCCGAGCAAGAAGACCGGCGGCGCCATCGCCGTGGGGCTGCGCTACGACCTGCCGTCCAAGACCAAACTGGGCTTCGAGTTCAACCACGGTTCCAAGAACTGGATCACGTTCGCGCCCGCCGCGGAGGACCTGTGGACCTCGAAGGCAGGCGTGCGCGGCAACGTCTATGAGGTCTATGGCATCCAGGAGGTCGGCAACACCCCCATCGCGTCGCTGAAGAGCAAGGCCTTCTTCAAATTGGGCGCGCGCTATTACGACTTCAAGTACACGGGCAGCAACAACTGGGTCGGCGCGCCCGTGAAGATCTCCGACGTCAATGGGCAGTTGATGACCCTGACGCCGCTGGCCAAGGCCTGGGACGTCTATGCCACGTTCGAGGTGAAGTTCTGAAATCCATTGTTTTGATGACCAGGAGTACGTTATGAAATCCCCACTGCATTCACTGTTGCTCTATGCCGCGATGGCAACCGGTATTGCGCTTGCTGCGCCCGCGCTGGCCGACCCGGTGACCATCGTTGGTCCGGTGACGAAGATCGAACTGGCCAAGGACGGTAAATCCGCCGAGGCCACTCTGAAAGACAACAAGGGCGGCGCGCTGGTCCTGATCTACATCACGGACGACCTCACGCTCGACAAGTTCAAGGACAAGCGCATCGGCATCGGCGACGAAATCCGTACGCGCTTCGAAAAGGGCGACAAGAACCTGAGCAAGAGCTTC
>DATNCB010000286.1:0-3271 GCA_035571715.1 Ramlibacter sp. | reverse complement strand
AACATGGGAATGCCCTTGTCGAGCGCGTCGTCGATGACCGTCGGCAACTCGAACGAAATGTTGGCCGACAGCAGCACCCCTTCCTCGGAGCGTTCCAGGCGCAGCTGGGTAATTTCGGCCGGCGGCTGGGCCAATGCCGGCGCGGCAAGCGCGAGCAGGCAAGCGGCCAGAATGCCCCAGGCAGCGCAGTCAAAGGCTTGGCGCAGCGGACTCCAGCTCCGCGCGTTTTTCAAGCAACGCGAAATAAAAACCGTCGTGGTCACCTTCCAGATTGTCCGGGACGCCATCGACCTTTGCCCCCGTTTGGGGCATTAAATGGCCCGGGGCGTCGCGCAAAACTGCCTCATTGTGGTGTGCAAGAAACGTTTGCGCCTGCGCCTCGCCCTCGGCACGAAACACCGAGCAAGTGCAGTAAAGCAGGCGCCCGCCGGGCTTGAGCAGCGGCCACAGCACGGCCAGCAGGTGCGCCTGCACAGCTGCGAGCTGGGCGATGTCGCTTTCACGGCGCAACCAGCGCACATCGGGATGGCGGCGCACGATGCCCGAAGCCGTGCAGGGTGCATCGAGCAGGATGGCGTCGAAGGCCTCGCCATCCCACCATGCGGAAGGCTGGCGGGCGTCGGCGGCAACCACGCGAGCCTTCAGTCCGAGCCGCCGCAGCGTCTCATCGATGCGCTCGCAACGTGCCGGATCGATGTCCAGCGCAATGACCTCGGCCCGCCCAAGTTCCAGCAGGTGCGCTGTCTTGCCGCCGGGCGCGGCGCAGGCATCGAGGATCCGCAGCCGCGCCGTCGGCCCTGCGCTCAGTCCGTGCAGCAGCAGCGGTGCGGCCAGTTGCGCGGCGGCATCCTGCACCGAGACGACGCCGTCGTCGAAGCCCGGCACCTCGTGCACCGGCCGCGGCCGTTCGAGCACCACACCATGCTCGCCGACGGGCGCCGCGGCGATGTTCGCAGCGGCCAGCTTCGACAGGTACTGAGCCGGCGCACACTTCCCGGCATTGACCCGCAAGGTCATCGGCGGCTGGCTGTTGTTGGCCTCGAGAATGCGCTGCCAGTGCTGCGGATACTCTTGCTTCAGCCGCTCGATCCACCAGCGCGGGTGGTTCCACCGTGCAACCGGATCGCGGTCGCTGGCGGCCACGAGCGCATCGCGCTCCCGCAGAAAGCGGCGCAGGCAGGCATTGATGAAATTGGCCTGGCCTCTGGTGGCGGCGCTGCGCTTGGCGGCCTCCACGGCCTGGTCGACGAGCGTGAAGACCTCGTAGGGCGCGTCGCTATCCCGCCAGCACAGGGCCAGTGCGGTGCACAGCAGTGCGGCGGCGTGCGGTGGCGGCGCACGGGGTGCGAGCAACGCGCGCAGGCTTTCAGCGCGGCCCAGATAGCGCAGGGCATGGAAAGCCAGGGCCTGCGCGCCGGGCCGCAGCCCGCTTTCCACATTCTGGAGCGCGGCGGTAGCCGATTGCCCGGCGCGCACGGCCGCCACGACTTCGGCGGTCGCCTGCAGCAGCCGCCACAGCGGCGCGCTGAAATGGCCGTCCGCATCGGGATGACCAGTAACCGCAGTGGCCATTCGCTGCGCCTATGGCAGGGCGACAGTGGCCACGTGACGCACGCCGCGTCCGGGCCTGAAGTCAAACAGGTAGGCGAGCAGCACCGCCGGAAACTGCGCGATCGCTTCGTTGTACCGCGCCACCGCGCGGTCGAACTGGTCGATGGCCGCGAAGGTCTGCATTGTCAATTGGGCCCGCCGCATGGTCACGCGCTCGGGCAGCCGCGGGCCGGCCAGGTCATGCGCGTCGTCGCGCTCGGCCCGTTGCCAGGCCATTGCCAGCACATCCTGCGCTGCGCTCAAGGCGTCGATCCCGTCCGGCTCGAGCGGGCGGATGCGCGCCGCAGCCAGCGACGCGGCGAATTGCGCCGCGGCGCCGTGCAGTCCGGCCCAGAACGACACCCCCTGCTCGAGGGCGGCAGGTTGTGTGGCATCCACTGGCGGCAGGCACTCGTGCACCAGCGCGATCTGCTTGACCAGCTCGGCCTCGAGGGCGGCAAACGCTGTATTGGCTTCGCCGCGCAAACGCACCAATCGGTTATACGCGCCGACGGCCCAGAACAGCAGGACGGCGGCAAAGGCACCGAGAACGACGGAAGATGGCATCGGCCGCAACCTCAAAAAAGAAAACGCCCCGAACCTTGAAGGTCCGGGGCGTCAGTTTAAGGTGAAACCGCCGTCTTACTCGGTGGCTGCGCCTTCGCTGGCCTCGGGCGCCGTAGCGGCTTCGGTGGCGCTGGCGAGCTCCGCTGCTTCGGATTCCGCAATGGCGCGGCGTTCGGCCTCGTCCATCTGGTCCTTCGCCTTGCGGGCCTGGTGGTACGCCATGCCGGTGCCGGCGGGAATGAGCCGCCCGACGATGACGTTTTCCTTCAGCCCGCGCAGTTCGTCGCGCTTGCCCATGATCGCCGCTTCGGTCAACACCCGCGTGGTTTCCTGGAAGGAAGCCGCGGAGATGAACGAGTCGGTCGACAGCGACGCCTTGGTGATGCCCAACAGCAGATTGCTATAGGTTGGCGGGATCTTGCCTTCGGCGCGCAGCGCGTCGCAGGTGTCCAGGATCTCCGAACGCTCGACCTGCTCGCCCGCGATGTAGCCGGACTCGCCGACGTTCTCGACCACGACCCGGCGCAGCATCTGACGAACGATCACCTCGATGTGCTTGTCGTTGATCTTCACACCCTGCAGGCGATAGACGTCCTGCACCTCGTCGACGATGTAGCGCGCCAGTTCTTCGGCGCCC
Organism: Ramlibacter sp.; assembly: GCA_035571715.1. Lineage (GTDB taxonomy): Bacteria > Pseudomonadota > Gammaproteobacteria > Burkholderiales > Burkholderiaceae_C > Ramlibacter. Next base: position 477 of record DATNCB010000286.1, on the reverse strand, counting down.
AGCAGCCGCAGGATGTCCTGCGGATCGGCCGGGCCGTCCACCACGGACTCGCCCTTGTTGACCACCTGGCCTTCGTGCACCAGGATGTTCTTTTCCTTGGGCACCAGTTCTTCCCAGACCTTGCCGTCCGGGTCGGTGATCTGCATGCGGATCTTGCCCTTGGTCTCCTTGCCGAACGACACGGTGCCGGTGATCTCGGCCAGCACGCCCTTGTCCTTGGGCGAGCGCGCTTCGAACAGCTCGGCCACGCGCGGCAAGCCGCCGGTGATGTCGCGAGTCTTCTGGCCTTCGATCGGGATGCGGGCCAGCACTTCGCCGCCGGCCACGTCCTGGCCGTCGCGCACCTGGATCAGGGAGCCGACCGGGAAGCCGATCGTCACCGAGTGGTCGGTGCCGGGGATCTTCACCTCGTTGCCGGCGGCGTCGATCAGCTTGACCTGCGGGCGGATCAGCTTGGCCGAGCGCTTCGGGTCGAAC
>DATNCB010000285.1:0-1339 GCA_035571715.1 Ramlibacter sp. | reverse complement strand
CCGGCCAGCGGCAGGCCGAGGAAGTTCTCGTAGAACTTGCGCGTTTCCTCGGAGTCCCGGCATCGGTAAGCGTTGTGATGGAGTTTCTTGATCATGATCGGCAACTCCTCTTCTGCGACTCAGATGGTTTCGAACGGCCTGTCTTTCAGCGATGCCGCGTAGCCGCTGATCGCCTCGAACACCTTCTTCCAGCTCTTGAGCCGCTTCATGTTGCCCAGCCAGCGCGTGATGTTCGGATACGCCGAATAGTCGCACCGCGTCACTTCACCGAGCGCGACGAACGAAGCGCCAAAATAGTCGGCGATGGTGACAGCGTCACCGCACAGGAAGGCCTTGTCCGGCCCGATCAGCTTTTCGTCCAGCACCTTCAGCCATCCTCTTGCGCGCTCCTTGCCCCAGGCCAGCGTCGCCGCCTGCGTCGCATCGTCCTGGCGCTTGTGGCCGGGGAAGATTTGCGGATAGATGAAACCATAGGCCCAATCCCGGCACACCTGGGTGTTGAACCAATCCATCATTTCGTTGACCTTGGCGCGCTGCTTGAGGTCCTTCGGATAAGTTGGCGAACCGATCTTGTCGGCCAGGTATTTCAGGATGGCCGAGCTTTCGGTCAGCTTGAAATCGCCGTCTTCCAGGGTCGGAATGAGCTGGTTGGGATTGAGCTGGACATAAGGTTCACGCATATGTTCACCCGTGAAGATGTCCACAAGCACGAGTTCGGCGTCCAGGCCCTGCTCGGCGGCAAACAGCATCAAGGGGCGGCTGGTGGTGGATGCGGGGTGATAGTGGATCTTCACGGTGTCTCCTCATCAGTTGAGCATGCGCAAAAAAACTGCGCACCGGTGCGTGCGCAGACGATGCGGACAGCAGTTATAGCCAGGAATGGCTCGGCCTGCCAGCCAAGCGGAGCCGACCTGACGCCGAAGATGGGGATGGGAATGGGGGTGGGAACGAATGGTCGGAGCGATAGGATTCGAACCTACGACCCTCTGGTCCCAAACCAGATGCGCTACCAGACTGCGCTACGCTCCGACTGGCCTGCATTCTAACGCGCGGTCCGCCGCCGACACGGCCCTACACTCAGGCTGATGATGCGCATCCTGCTGCTTGTTGCGAGCCTGTTGGTGCTGCCGCTGGCCGCACTCCTGTTTGCGCAGTGGCCGTTGCGGGACCTGGTGCAGGCCTATTCGCGCCAGGCCAACGACGCGGCGCAGATCCTGTTCGCGCTGTACATGGCGGTGGCAGTGACGGCCGCGAGCCACGATGGCACCCACCTGACTGCCGGCCATCCACCCGATGAGCATGCCGGACCGCCGCGCCGCTGGCGGGCCTGGGCTTTGCT
>DATNCB010000284.1:0-5597 GCA_035571715.1 Ramlibacter sp. | reverse complement strand
TCGGCCATCAAGTCCGCCATGTCGGTCGGCAGAGTCTCTTCGAATCCCGCAGCATCCAGCTCTTGCGGGCTCATCCACGGCTGGCCCACGACGGCTTTGGCCGGTGCCGCAGCCTCGGGCGCCGTGGTCTTATCCACGACTGCCAGCGGTGCCAGGCCGGACTCGCGCGCATCGCGGCGCGACTTGGCTCGGCGCAGTTTGAGCACCGGGTGGTGCAGCTTCATCAGTGCCTGGAAAAAGGCCTCGTTCTCTTCCGGCTCCTGCCCCAGCAACGCGAGGCCGGCGCGCAATGTCGCGACCAGGCGGGGCACGCGCTCGAACAGCTGGGCCGGTTGCCTGAGCGTGACCTCGCGCTTGACGCTCCACAACAGATCGGAGATGACGGAGCGATAGCCATGCGGATCGATCTGCCTGTCCTGGTCGGTCAGGCGCGCGTGCGCAATGACCAGGGCCCAGGGACCGAACAGGAAGTCTTGCACCACTGCCGGGACGGCGTCCAGGTCGGGGCGCGAGCTCAGCTCCCACGCGATCCGGTCCGCTTCGGCCTGCCGCAGCTCGGCGAAACGCATCGCTTCGACGGCGTGGCCGCGCTCCTGCTCTTCGCGCCGGTCCTGGCCGGTCCATGTTGCCTCGAGCCCGTGCAGCGCGTCCTCGAACGGCCGCGTGTCTTCGATCGTGGCCTGGTTCAGCTCCTTGAAAGTGCCGCTCACAGTCTCGAAGAAGCCGGCGAACTCGCTGCTGAACTCGTCGTTGTACTTGAAGCTGCGCTGCGCGACCCGCTCCATCAGGCGGCGCCCCGGGTGGTGCTCTTCACTGAAGAAGCGCGGATCCACCATCGCCAGGCGCAGCAGCGACGGCTCGAGCGCCACGATCGCTTCGCGCACCGGTGCCAGCAGGCGCGGGTCGCGTGCGATCTGGTCGACCACCTTGCGCACCAGCTCCAGGCCCAGGACCTGCGCCACCCGGGTCGCGTTCTTGCGCAGCCGGCTGCGCACCAGCGAACGCTCGTGCGAACGCGCATAGTCGCCCCACACCTGCGCGTTGAGAGCGCTCTTCACTCCGACAGCGCGCTGCGGCCGATCCACCGCCGGCATGTCCCGGTAGCCGGCCGGCAGCTGGTCGGGCCGCGACAAGTCCAGATCAACTTCGGAGCGGTTGGCAAGCGCGCTCAGCTCGCGCTCCACCGCGGCGTAATAGGAGTCCGGCGGTGTCTGCGACGCCTGCTCGCCGCCGCCATTGACGAGAAAATCCCGCAGCAGGGTGTGACTGATCTGCTGGCCGGAGAGACTGGCGTAACGCGTGGGGGAGGTGCTCGCTGCGATGTTGGTATCAGCGGCCGGGACTTCACGCCCAACCGGCGTTGTGCCGGCGCCGCGGTCGGCGCCCGAGGGTCGCGCCAGCCGGTATTCCGCGGCGTGGACATTGGCGTCGCGCAGCTGGGTGACCAGCCTGCCGTAAAGATCCTGCAGTTCCTGCCCCAGCGGCTCGGCCATGTATTTCATCCACAGCGAGCCGGTCGCAGCCTTGACCTGGGTGCGGCCGACGAGTGCGCGCAAGCTTTGCGCGAACACCTCGGGGCGGATCGGGTTCAGGTCGGGGCGCACGGTCCCCAAACCCATTGCCGAGCTGACGAGGGCATCAAGCTCCGAAACCGGCCGCTCGACCAGCGGCATCACGTGGTGCACCAGCCTGGAAGATTCGATCGCTTCGAGGATGTCGACGTCGTCGACCAGCGATAACTCGGGCGCTTGCGCATCGTCTGCGGCCCATCCGGCCTGCGACCGCTCGTCAGCAGGACCGCGGGCCGAGATGAACGCAGCGCGCAGCTCGTCAGGGTAACGCTTGCACCAGGCAGCCTGATGCTGCGACAGCTCGCGCCACGCTTCGCCGAGCTCGAGCCGCTCGGCCGTGCGCACGCTGGTGACCTCGGCATCTTGCAACACCGAAATAACATGCTTGAGGCACCGCTCGAGCGCCATTGGCGCGGAGTCGGCAACCTCATCGAAACAGTGCTGGAGGGCGCTGGAGTGCGGAGCCATCGGTAAACAGAACCTCGGCAGGAAAACGGTCAGTGCTGCATCGGCGCGAAGCAAGAGGACGAATTACCGCCGAGCAGATGTAGCAAGTTTGTAGCAACCTGTAGAGGTTGCGCAACCTTGGCAATATCCCGTTACGCCTTTCGGCGAAACACTGCCGCTCGTCGGCTAGGACATGCCGTTCAGCCCGCCGCGACTACGCTTGCGCGGCTTTCACCTTCAGCCGCCAGGCATGCAGCAACGGCTCGGTATAGCCGCTGGGCTGCTCCAGGCCCTTGAACACCAGATCGCAGGCGGCCTGGAAAGCGGCGGACTTTTCGAAATTCCCGGCCATCGGCTTGTAGAACGTGTCTCCCGCGTTCTGCTCGTCCACCACCGCGGCCATACGTCGCATGGTCTCGGTCACCTGGTCCTTCGTCACGACGCCGTGCAACAGCCAGTTGGCAATGTGCTGGCTGGAGATGCGCAGCGTCGCGCGGTCTTCCATCAACGCGATGTTGTGGATGTCGGGCACTTTGGAACAGCCCACGCCCTGGTCGACCCAGCGCACGACATAGCCCAGGATGCCCTGGGCGTTGTTGTCGATTTCCTGCTGGCGCTCGGCGGCACTCCACTCGGCTCGCGCAACCACCGGGATTTGCAGCAGGCCGGCCAGGATGTTCTCGCGCTCGCCGTCGGCGTCGATCTTCTCCATTTCCTTTTGCACCGCGGCCACGTCGACCTGGTGATAGTGCAGCGCGTGAAGCGTGGCGGCCGTCGGCGACGGCACCCAGGCCGTGTTGGCGCCAGCCTTGGGGTGGGCGATCTTTTGCTCCACCATCGCGGCCATCAGGTCGGGCATGGCCCACATGCCCTTGCCGATCTGCGCGCGGCCGCGCAGCCCGCAGCCCAGGCCGACCAGCACGTTGTTGCGCTCATAGGCCTGGATCCAGGCACTGGTTTTCATGTCGCCCTTGCGGATCATCGGGCCGGCGTGCATGGCCGTGTGCATCTCGTCGCCGGTGCGGTCCAGGAAACCGGTGTTGATGAACGCGGTGCGCGCGGCGGCTTCGGCGATACAGGCCTTCAGGTTCACGCTGGTGCGGCGCTCTTCGTCCATGATGCCCAGCTTCACCGTATTGGCCGGCAGGCCCAATAGCGCTTCGACCCGGCCGAATAATTCGGAGGAGAAAGCCACTTCCTTCGGCCCATGCATCTTGGGTTTGACGATGTAGACCGAGCCGGTACGCGAATTGCGGATGCCCCCGGCGCCGTGGCCCTTGAGGTCGTGGATGGCGATGGTCGTCGTGATCACGGCGTCCAGGATGCCCTCAGGAATTTCCTTGCCGCCGCCATAAAGAATGGCGGGGTTGGTCATCAGGTGGCCGACGTTGCGCACGAAGAGCAGCGAGCGGCCGTGCAGCGTGACTTCGCCGCCAGCCGCTTGCGCGCCGGCGCCGATCCCGGGTTTGTATTTGCGGTCCGGGTTCAGGCCGCGCGTGAAAGTCCGGCCCGCCTTGGTGACCTGCTCCGTCAGCGTGCCTTGCAGGATACCCAGCCAGTTGCTGTACGCCAGCACCTTGTCCTGCGAATCGACCACCGCCACCGAATCCTCCAGGTCGAGGATGGTCGACAGCGCGGCTTCGATGATCAGGTCGCTGATCCCGGCGGCGTCGCCCTTGCCGATCGGCGTGCTGCGGTCGATCTGGATGTCGATGTGGATGCCGTGATTGCGCAGCAACACCGAGGAAGGCGCGGCGGCATCGCCCTGGTAGCCGATGAATTGCGTCGCGTCCTTCAGGCCGGTCGATGAACCGTTCTTCAGGCTCACGGTGAGTTTGCCGCCTTCGACCTGGTAGCCGGCCGCATCTTTGTGCGAGCCGGCGGCGAGCGGCGCCGACCGGTCCAGGAAGTCCCGCGCGAACGCGATCACCTTGGCGCCGCGCACCGGGTTGTAGCTCTTGCCCTTCTCCGCGCCGTCCTTTTCGGCAATCACGTCGGTGCCATAGAGCGCGTCGTAGAGCGAACCCCAGCGCGCGTTGGCGGCGTTCAGCGAGTAGCGGGCGTTCAGAATCGGCACCACCAATTGCGGGCCCGCCTGCAGCGCGAGCTCGGCGTCGACATCGGTCGTGGTGGCCTTGGCGCCGGCCGGAGGCGGCACCAGATAGCCGATCTTCTCGAGAAATCCGCGGTAGGCGGCCATCTCCTTGATCGGTCCGGGATGGGCCTTGTGCCAGCGGTCCAGCTCGCTTTGCAGGCGATCGCGTTCGGCCAGCAGCGCAATGTTCTTGGGCGCAAGGTCGGAGACGATCGCGTCGAACCCCTTCCAGAATCTGGCGCTGTCCACGCCGGTGCCGGGCAGTACCTTCTCCTCGATGAAGCGGTGCAGGTCGGTGGCAACTTCCAGGCCGTGGACGCGGGTGCGTGCTGTCATGATTTCTCTCCGGGCAAATGGGTGGTTTTAGAAAAAGGCGAGGACATCGCGCAGGCTGACGCCGGTGCGCGTGGGTTGGGTGCCCAGTTCCTCGAACGGCAGTTGGTAGCGGTTGACCCACAGCGTGCGATAGCCGAACCAGGTCGCGGCCAGCGCGTCCCAGGCGTTGCAGCTGACGAACGCAATCTGTTTGGCATCCAGGCCGGTGGCCTGAGGCCCCAGCGCGTAGGCCTCGGGATGGGTCTTGTATTTGCGCACGCCGTCGACGCTGAGCACGTGGTCGAGCAGGCCCTCCAGCCCGGCGCTGCGCACGGCCACGCCCAGCATCTGCGGGTCGCCGTTACTCAGGATGCCGGTCACGACGCCCTTGGCCTTCAGGGCCGACAGCACTTCCTTGTTCTCGGGGAACGCGGAGAGGTGGCGGTACTGGTTCATCAGCCGCTCTTCGCGCTCGCTCGTGAGTTCCAGCGCCAGCCGCTTGCAGGCATAGCGCAGCCCCGCGCGCGTCAGCTCCCAGAACGGCTGGTAATGCTCGCCGTGGTTACTGGTCGTCACCAACCGCGTGTATTCGATCTGCTTGTCGCGCCACAGCACGCCCAGCGCGTTGCCGTGGCCCGGGAACAGCTGCTCGGCCGGCAGGCCGACGCTGTAAACATCAAACAGCGTGCCATAGGCATCGAACAAGACAGCCTTGGGTTTTTCCATGGCTCTACTTTATTTGATACTTTGCCCGGCATTGAGAACCGCTGAAGTGTTTTATCCGAAACTTGAATGATGGTAATCGACGCCATCAGCCTCGGTCCGTGTTGGGCGCCGCTGAGTGCGCGGTGCCTATCGCGATCCTCGTCACTGGAGTAGCCTTGCGGATGGCCGCCCACAGCCTGGTCGCCGACGCGGCGCGCGTCCGGCAGCGATGGCAATGGCGGCCCAGGAGCACACGAATGAACCACCTCAGCGGCATGGACGCCTCGTTCCTGTACCTCGAATCACCCGAGATGCCGATGCATGTGGGCAGCATGCAGATACTGGACTTGCCCGCCGGCTACACGGGGGATTTCTACGAAGACGCCAAGCGCTACATGGGCGAGCGCATGCACCTGGCGGACGTGTTCCAGCGCAAGCTGGAACTGATGCCCTTCGAGCTCGCG
>DATNCB010000283.1:0-1144 GCA_035571715.1 Ramlibacter sp. | reverse complement strand
CGCATCATCGCGGTTCGCCATGGCGAGACCGCCTGGAACCTGGACGCGCGCATCCAGGGGCAGCTGGACATCGGCCTGAACGACACCGGCCGCTGGCAGGCTCGGCGCGTGGGCGAAGCCTTGGCGAGTGAGCCGATCAGTGCCGTTTACTCGAGTGACCTGGGCCGTGCCCATCAGACCGCGCAATCGATCGCGGAGGTAACCGGTATACCGGTAGTGGCCGAGGAAGGCCTGCGCGAGCGCAGCTTTGGGCTGTTCGAAGGCAAGACGTTCGACGAAATCCACGAGATCTGGCCCGACCACGCACAGAACTGGCGCAAACGCATTCCCGAATGGGCGCCGCCCGATGGCGGCGAGTCGCTGCTCCAGCTGCGCGAGCGCGTGACGCGCACGATGCAATCGCTGGCGGCGCGCCATCCGGGCGAGCAGATCGTGGTGGTGGCGCACGGCGGCGTGCTGGACGCCCTGTACCGCGTCGCGACCGGGCAGGACGTCAATTCGCCCCGCACCTGGGAGTTGCCCAACGGCGCCATCAATCGGCTGCTGTGGACACCCGAAGGCTTTACTCTGGTAGGCTGGTCCGATACTCAACATCTGGACGATGAAGCCGCCGACGAAAACACCAGTTTCTGATTACCTGGCCCACCTGGTCGGCCAGAGCGTCAACGCCATCGACACCCCGGCCCTGGTCGTCGACCTGGATGCGATGAAACGCAATCTCGCCCGCATGGCCGAGTTCGCCAGGAAACACGACGTGCGCTGGCGCCCGCACGCCAAGATGCACAAGAGCGTTGCGATCGCCAAGCTCCAGATGCAAGCCGGCGCGATCGGCGTGTGCGTGCAGAAAACCGCCGAAGCCGAAGCCATGGTGGGCGGCGGCGTGTACAACGTCTACATCACCAATGAGGTCGTCGCGGCGTGGAAGCTGGCCCGCGTGGCCGCGCTGGCGCACCAGGTCGCGGCCGAGGGCGGCCAGCTTGCGATCGCGGTGGACAGCGTGGACGGCGTGGGCCGGCTGGCCCAGGCGATGAACGACGCGCGCAGCCAGACCAAAGGCGCGGCAGTGGTCGACGTGTTCGTCGAAATCGACGTCGGCCAGGGCCGCTGCGGCGTTGCGCCCGGGCAGGCCGCGGTGGCGCTGGTG
>DATNCB010000282.1:0-1079 GCA_035571715.1 Ramlibacter sp. | reverse complement strand
CCGAACGTGCATCGGTCGGACGCGTTTGCTCGAACTTCTTCCAGGCCCGGCGCATTTGCTCCGCCGACGCAAATCCCGTCATCTCGGCGACACGCTCCATGCTGAGGTCGGAGTTCGCCACCAGCTCCTTGGCCGCCGCCGTTCTGATCTTCCTGAGATAGGTCAGCGGCGGTACCCCTGCGTGATCGTTGAACAGGCGGGTGAGATTGCGCGGGCTGGTGTGTATTCGCTGCGCGAGCTCGGCCACCGTCCACTCGGTGCAAGGGTCCCTGATCACCAGGTCCTGGATCTGGTGGACCTTCGGATGAAGGTGGTTTCGATGTGCCACCCAGGCCGAGAGTTGGGGATCGGCACTGGTGCGGCGGATGTAGATCACAAGGAACTTCGCGACCTCCAGGGCAACCAGCGGACCCGCTAATTCGGACAACAGGTGCAACGCCAGGTCGACGCCGGCGCTGATGCCGGCACTGCTGTAGATGTTCCCATCCTTCACGAAAACCCGGTTCTCTACAACCCGAGCTTTCGGGAATCGCTTGCTCAACCTGGCCGTGTAGGTATGGTGGGTGGTGCACTGGCGATCATCCAGCAACCCACACTGTCCGGCCAAAAAGGCACCGGAACATACAGTGCACAGCAGCACTTCCGGCCGGATCACGTCGGCCAGCCACGCAACCGCCTGGGACGCCGGCGGCCTCATGGATCCATCGGCGGTGACCGGGACGCCTGGCACAAAAACGACGGCGCCGTCGGCAAGGGACTGTGGCAATTCGCCGATGCCTTGAAGTGTCAGGCCTGAGTAGGTCTTCGTCAGCGGCGCCGGCCCGACGAAATGCAGCCGGAAACGCGCGCCAAAGCGCTCCGCGACGCGAAACGGCTCGGCGACGCCGGCCAGGTCCATCAGCATGGTTCCGGGCAGGACAACGAAATAGATGTCGGTTGTTTGCATACGAAGGCGCCCCGATTACCGCCTGAGTGTCAATCGCACCAGTTCGCAGTCTCGCAGGTGCACAAGCGAAGCTTAATCACTGCGGACGTTGCAATCAACGCATTTGCGGACACCGAGGCAGCAAAAAAGGACA
>DATNCB010000281.1:0-2431 GCA_035571715.1 Ramlibacter sp. | reverse complement strand
CAGGCGCGTGCGGCAGCGCACGACCGTGATGCCGGCGGACTATCCGGTCTGCGAGCTGCTGGACATTCCGTTCGCGTCGCCGGTGGCCAAGATGGTCCGCCGGCTCGTCGATGCCAAAGGCAACGTGCTGTACGCCGGCGTCACGTGGTACCGGGGCGACCGCTTCGTCTCCGAGATGGACTTCCCCGTGTCCGCCCTCAAGACGGTGCCCGGCATAACGGAGCCGCAGGCGCGGCCCGTGGGGAAGCGCGGCTGACTGCCGTTCGTCCCTAGGCTCGGGTGCGCATGGCAGCTTGGGGCGCGCACTGCGTCAGGCTGACGTGCCGTCATATACCAAGGTCTTAGGGTCCGAGTCGCTGCGCATAAGCGGCCTGTACTTCGGCGCAATGGTGCGGCCGGCCTCATCCGCATACGCTTGAACCTTGAGTTCCAAGGAGTGAGCGATGGACCATCCCGCCGAGAAGCCACGTGCGTCCGCTATCCTGGTTTCGTTCGATGGCTACGAGCTCGACGAAGTCGAGGCACGCCTGTTGTCCGACGGGCAGCCTGTAGCGATCGCGCCGAGGCCGTTCGCGATGCTTTGCGCACTGGCGCGTGTGCCCGGTGCGCTGGTGACGAAGCAGGCGTTGCTCGACGCCGTCTGGGGCCACCGGTTCGTCACGGACTCCTCCATCAAGTCGGGCATCAGCAACGTGCGCGCGGCGTTGCAGGACGACGCGAAGCGCCCGCGCTACATCGAGACCGTGGCCCGGCGCGGCTACCGCTTCATCGCTCCCGTGCGCCGCATTGCGGCCGAGCCGTACCTGCCGTTGGTGGAGGCCCTGGGCGTGATGTGCCGGCGCGATCCGGCGCTGGTGGAGCTCATGCGAGCCATCGCCGTGGAGCGAGGCTTCCCTGAATTGCCGGCTTTTGCCTGATTTGCAGTACCTGCGCGGATCGGTGTCTCGCGCATCGACCCGTCCTGTCGGTTCTTCCGGAGCTGCTGGGTCCCAACGGCCCGAGCCTAGGGTAAACACTGATGAAAGGCTGACGCTATTCTCCTAAACTCCTAACATTAGACATTTAAGCCTTGGAGGCAAGCGATGCGTAAACTTCTCTTTCTGCTCGCCCTTGGCCTGCTCGGGCTGCAGGCTGCCGCCGCCGGGTATCCCGAGCGGCCCATCAAGCTCATCGTCCCGTTCCCGGCTGGCAGCGGCACCGACGTGGGGGCGCGGGTGCTCGGCAATTGGCTGACGGTGAAGACCGGCCAGCCCGTGATCGTCGACAACCGACCCGGAGGTTCAGGTCTGATCGCCGCGCAGGCGGCGGCCACGGCCGCGCCGGACGGCTACACCGTGCTGCTGACGACCAATACCACGCACGCGGCCAACCCCGCGATGTTCAAGAAACTGCCCTACGACCCGGTGAAGGACTTCGAGCCGGTGAGCATGGTCGGCTCGGCGGGCCTGCTGCTGCTCGTGCCCGTGGACAGCGCGCACAAGGACATCGCCTCGCTCCTCGCGCAACTGCGACCGGGCGGCAAGCAGCTGCGCTTCGGCTTCGGCAACTCCTCCAGCCGCATCGCCGGGGAACTGCTCAAGATCGCCACCGGTGCCGACTTGCTGGCCGTGCCGTACAAGGGCACGCCGCAAGCCCTCACCGATCTCATCGGCAAGCACATCGACTTCATGTTCTGCGACATCGGGGCGGCGCTGCCGCTCATGATGGGCGGCAAGCTGCGGGCCCTGGCCGCAACGGGTGCCGACCGCGAGCTGCTGCTGCGCGACGTGCCCACGCTGCAGGAGGCGGGCGTGAAGGGCTTCGACATGACGGTCTGGTCGGCCGTGTTCGTGCCGGCGAAGACACCGAAGGAAACCGTCGCGAAACTGAGCGAGCTGCTGCGCGCTGCGCTCGCCGACGCGGCCGTGCGCCAGGAGTTCGCCAATACGGGTGGCCGCAGCCGCGGGTCCACGCCGGACGAGCTGCGCACTTTCGTGAAAGAGGAAATGACCAAGTGGGCCGCGGCTGTCAAGGCGGCTGGCATCCAGCCGGAGTGAAGACCATGCGTCCAACCGTGATCAGTACCGCGCAGCTGGCGGCGTATTCGCCGGCGAACCACACCGGCACATCCAACGTGCGCGTCATCGGCCCGGAAACCGTGGGTGCCACGGCACTGGAAGTCCTGGTCGGCACGATCGCCCGGTCGCACGGCGCGAAGCCGCACGCGCATCCTTTCCTGGAGCAATGCGCCTACATGATCGAAGGGACCGGCGAGTCGCAGGCACAGGGCCGCACCGACGTGATGCCGCCGGGCAGCTGGGGCTACGTCCCAGCCGGCGTGTTCCACACATTCCGCGTCACGAGCGACGAGCCCGGCCGCGTGCTGGTCGTGTACACGCCGCCTTACGGCGAGAACCCGGCGCAGACGATCACAGTGCCGGACGCGGCGGTG
>DATNCB010000280.1:0-3103 GCA_035571715.1 Ramlibacter sp. | reverse complement strand
GCGCCGCCGTGGTGACGTCCTCGCCGTTCATGCTCACCTGTCCGCTATCGGGCTGTTCGAGTCCCGCGATGACGCGCAACGTCGTGGTCTTGCCGGCGCCGCTGGGGCCGAGCAGCACGAAGAACTCGCCATCGGCGATGTTCAGCTGCACGTCGGCCAGAGCCGTCACGGCCCCGAAACGCTTGTTGATGCCTTGAAGGGAAATGCTAGCCATGGCGCATGCTCGGTTGATGGCGGGTGGTGGTGGCGCTGGGCAGTAACCGTTCGGTCGCCGCATCGAACAGCACGACCCGCTCGGTTTCGAAATCCAGTCCCACCCGCTCCTGCAGGACCGGCCGCACGGATTTGTCGGCGAGCACTTTGACCACGCCGGCGTCGGTCTGGACCTCGGCCACCCAGTGCGAGCCGAAGTACTCCACATGCTGCACGCGCCCGCCCAGGCTGCCCTCGTCGGCGCCACGCAGGCGCACATGCTCGGGCCGCACGCCCAGCACGACCGAAGCGCAAGGAGCTTGCGTGGCGGGCACGCACAAGTCGCGGTGCGCCATTCGCACGGTGGTATCGCCACGCACCACCGGCGCCTGAGCCTGCAACAGGTTCATCGGCGGCCGGCCGATGAAGCGCGCCACGAACAGGCAGGACGGGAAACTGTAGATGCCGTGTGGGTCGTCGGCCTGCAGGATCTCGCCTTCGTTCATCACCACGATGTGGTCGGCCAGCGCCATCGCTTCGTTCTGGTCGTGCGTGACGAAAACGGTGGTGGTCTTGAGCCGGTCATGCAGCTTGCGCAGCTCCACGCACATCAGCTCGCGGAACTCGGCGTCCAGCGTGCCCAGCGGCTCGTCCATCAGGAAGGCCTTGGGCTGGCGCACGATGGCGCGCCCGAGCGCCACGCGCTGGCGGTCGCCGCCCGCCAGGCCGTTGATGCGCGACTCCAGCAGGTGCTCGATGCGCAGGATCGCGGCCACTTCATCGACACGGCGACGGATCTCGGCATGCGGCACGCCTTCGTTGCGCAGCGGAAACTCCAGGTTGCCGCGCACGCCCATGTGCGGGTAGAGCGCGAACAGCTGGAACACCATCGCGATGTCACGCTCGCGCGGCCGCAGGTACGTGACGTCCTGGTCGTCCAGCGTGATGCTGCCGCCGGAGGGGTACTCCAGCCCCGCGATCATGCGCAGCGTGGTCGTCTTGCCGCAGCCCGACGGGCCCAGCAGCACGACGAACTTGCCGTTTTCGAGCACCAGCGACGAGCCGCGCACCGCCGTGAAGTCGGCAAAACGCTTTTGCAGGTTATGGATCCTGATTTCGCACATGATCAACTCCCGTCGGGCAATTTGCCGGCGATCGAGTAGCCGATCACGCCGGCCAGGAGCACGGTGAAGGCGTAGCTGTAGATCTCGATCGACCAGGGCTGCATCAGCATGACCAGGCCGAGGCCGATGAGGGCGGCGGTGCCGCGCTCCCACGGTGTGCGGTGCAGCCAGCGCGCAGGCGTTCCTTTCGCTGGTATGGGTTTCGTGTTCATTTGCGGATCGCTCCGAACGTCACGCCGCGCAACAGGTGCTTGCGCAGCAATACCGTGAACACCAGCACCGGCAACAGGAACAGCGTCGTGCCGGCCGCCATGGCGGGCCAGTCCAGGCCGCCCTCGCCGATGATGGTGGGAATGAATGGCGGCGAGGTCTGCGCCGTGCCGCTGGTCAGAAGCAGCGCGAAGGCGTACTCGTTCCACGCGAAGATCAGGCAGAAGATCGACGTGGTCGCGATGCCGGTGGCCGCCTGCGGCAGCACCACCCGCAGGAACGCCTGCCAGCGCGTGTAGCCGTCGACCATCGCGGCCTCTTCATACTCGCGCGGAATCTCGTCCATGAAGCCCTTGAGCAGCCACACCGCCAGCGACAGGTTCACCACCGTGTACAGCAGGATCAGGCCCAGGTGCGTGTCGTTCAGGCCCAGGTGGCGGAACATCAGGTAGATCGGAATCGCCACCGCGATCGGCGGCATCATCCGCGTCGACAGGATGAAGAACAGCCAGTCGTCCTTGCCCGGCACGCGGAAGCGCGAAAAGGCGTAGGCCGCGAGCGTGCCCAGCACCACCGACAACAGCGTCGAGCCGAACCCGATCAGCAGCGAGTTGAGGTACCGGTCGGAAAAGCGTGACGGCCCGGCCAGGATCATCTGCTGCTCGCGGACCAGCCCTTCGTACCAGGTCTTGGCGGGCGGCAGCGACTTGAGTTCCTCGCCCGACACCCGCGAGCGCGTCGTGAACAGGTTGACATAGCCGATCAGCGAGGCCTGCGCCACCACCTTGGGCGGATAGGCGATCGCGTCCTCGGGCGTGCGAAAGCTCGTCATGAAGATCCACACCAGCGGGATCAGCGAGATCAGCGCGTAGCCGATGACGATGATGCCGGCGAACCATTTCGCCAGCGGCGTCGGCTCCAGTGGACTGCGCAGGGTGGTGTTCATCGCTGTTTCACCTTGTCAAGGAAACGCACCGTCACCAGCGACATGCCGTAGATGGCGACGAACAGGATGATGGCGAAGGCCGAGCTGTAGCCGGTGCGCCATTTCTCGAACGCTTCGCGCTTCAAGTGGATCGACGCCAGTTCGGTCACCGAGCCCGGTCCGCCATTGGTCAGGTTGTCCACCAGGTCGAACATCTTGAAGTTCTCGATCGAGCGGAACAGCAGCGCCAGGATGATGAAGGGCAGCACCATCGGCAGCGTGATGCGCCAGAACTTGGTCCACTCCGAGGCGCGGTCGATCTCGGCCGCCTCGTACAGATACGGCGGGATCGAGCGCAGGCCGGCCAGCAGCAGCAGCATCACATACGGCGTCCACATCCAGGTGTCCACCAGCACGATGGTCCAGGGCGACAGCTGCGTGTCCCCGAGCATGGTGAAGTTGCCGGCGCTGCCGAAGAAGCGCGCAATGGCGTTGAAGATGCCGTATTGCGGCTCGAAGAAATACTTCCAGAACGTGCCGACCACGGCCGGGGCCAGCATCATCGGCAGCAGGATGGCGGTGCTCCAGAAGCTGTGCGAGCGGAACTTGCGATTGAGCAGCAGCGCCAGGCCGAAACCGAGCAGCAGCTGCA
>DATNCB010000279.1:0-1145 GCA_035571715.1 Ramlibacter sp. | reverse complement strand
CATTCGCGCCTGCATCGACAACCGCCAGCTTCAATTGCGTCCCGGCATGTTCGCCCGCATCACGGCGGTGTTCGGCGAACGCGACAATGCCCGCGTCATTCCCGAAGAAGCGATCGTGCCGCAAGGAGGGCGCCAATTCGTCATTCGGCTGGTGGACGGGCCGGACCAGGACACCAAGCTCGCCCAGCGTGTCGAGGTGAAGGTCGGTATGCGCAAGCCCGGGCGGGTCGAGATTACCGATGGGCTGAAACCGGGCGAGCTGGTTGTCACGGCCGGGCAGCAACGGATACAAAAGGACGGCATGCCGGTGCGGGTGGTGGATCTCAACCGTGCAGCCGGTGGCGCCCAGCAGGGCACCCCAGCGGCGGAGGCCGGCCCCGTGGCAGCGGGCAGCGCCCCCGCGGCGGCCCCACCGGGAATTTCCACTCGATTGGCGGCTCCAAAATTGGATGGCCCCAACCCGTGCCTGGTGGCTTCGGCCCAGGCTGGCTCGCGTCAGGCAGCAGGTGGGGACGGCGCACGGCCCGTGAAGCGCTAGGGCCGCGCTACCGACAGAGACTCATGCAATTGCCCGAAATCTCGATCCGCCGGCCGGTATTTGCCACCGTGCTGTCGCTGCTCGTGCTGCTCGTCGGCGCGGTGAGCTTCGACCGCCTCGCGGTGCGCGAATATCCCAAGATCGACGAGCCGGTCGTGACCGTCAGCGTGACGTACCCGGGCGCATCGGCCGAGGTGATAGAGACCCAGGTCACCAAGCCACTGGAGGATTCCATCGCCGGCATCGACGCGGTGGACGTCATCACGTCGATCAGCCGGGCCGAGCAGAGCCAGATCTCGGTCCGATTCCGGCTGGAGAAAGACGCCGACGCCGCGGCCGCCGAAGTGCGTGACCGGACCTCGCGTGTGCGCAACCGCCTGCCGCAGCAAATCGACGAGCCGGTGATTGCCAAAGTGGAGGCCGATGCCTTTCCGGTGATCTGGCTGGCGTTCACCAGCGATACGCTGAGCCCGCTGCAGATCAACGACCTGGTCAACCGCATCGTCAAGTCGCGGCTGCAGACTGTGACCGGGGTCGCCGACGTACGCATCTTCGGCGAGCGCAAGTACGCGATGCGCGTGTGGCTGGATCCCGACAAGCTGGCCGG
>DATNCB010000278.1:0-3081 GCA_035571715.1 Ramlibacter sp. | reverse complement strand
TGGGGGCGGCGAGGACCTGACATCGCAGTCGCCCTTCGCATCCCAGGACCAGCTCGCGTCCAAGGACCGGTTCATCACCGGCAACGGGCGCGTCGACCTGTTCCCCAGGAGCCGCTTCCCGTTCGAGGCCCACGTCGAGCGCAGCGACAGCCGGGTCGATAGCGCCCTCGCATCGTCGCTTGATTTCCGCACGCAGACGGTCGGGCTTTCGCAGCGCTACCAGCCGGCCAATGGCGCGTACACATTGAGCGGCAGTTTCGAGCGGCGCCAGCAATCCGGCACGGGTTTTCGCGATACCCAGGACACGCTGATGGCGGACTTCACCACCCAATGGAAGCACAACGATCTTTCGGTGGGACTGTCGCAGAGCCAGGCACGGCGGTTCACCACCGACGAGCGAACGGAATTTCGCAGCCTGGTGGCCCGCCATCAATACGCGCCGGCAGGCGGGGCCTCGATCAACACTACCGTCAACTGGACACAGACCCAGGAGAACGTGGTCACGGCCCCCAGCGACCTGTCGGTGCTTCAGTGGTCCAGCGTCGGCCTGTGGCACCCCGACGGCTCCAAGCTGACGCTGACCGGCGGCGTGCGCGGCCTGATGCTGCGCGACGCTTTTGCCGATAACGGGCTGGACAGCCTGAGCCTCACGCTGGGCGGGACTTACGAGCTGAACCGCAACGCCCGGCTCACCGCCAACGGCACCGCCACCACCACCGACAGCAATGGAATCGCCGCGCGCGGCTTCGGCGGGTCCGTAGGCGCCAGCTGGCAAAGCGACACGGTGGAGTTCAAGAGCCTGCGCTACGACTGGTTCACCAGCGGCACCGTCGGCGGCTCCACCACGAGCGGCAACAGCAACAGCGACCCGACGCTCGGCGGTGAAACGCAGACCACCCTCAACGCGCAGCTCGGCCACACACTCAGCCGCTCCTGGCCAATCACTCCGCAGTCGGTGTTGGTGCTCAACGGCGGCCAGACCCTTGCGGCGACCCAGAACCACAGCAACCACGCCGACCCGAGCATTCAGGAGTCCCTGCGCACGCTGCTCAACACCGTGGGTGCCACCTGGAGCATCAACGGCGACAACCGCAGCGCCTACGCGCGCGCCGCCTACAACGATTCAATCGAGCTCGGCGGCGGTCATGCCCGCTTTCAGTTATTCAATTTCCAGCTTTCCGGAAATTTCGAGTTCGACCGCAACCGTTCGCTCGGCGGCGACCTCACCTTGCAGCGTGTTACACAGCGTGCGGGCGATCTGCAACTCCCGGCCGGCACCGGGCTGCTCGTGGGCGAGCGCACCAGCACGACCGGCGCCAGCGGCGAGATCACCTACCGGCAGCTGCGCCTGTTCGGATTTCCGCGGCTGCGTTTCACTTCCCGCCTGAAGCTGGCCCAGGATGTGCTGAAGCAACCTGGGACGTTCGCCACGATTCCCGATCGTGAGACGCGGCTGTGGGAAAACCGTCTGGACTGGCTGGTCGGCCGGCTCGAGACCCAGCTGCTGTTTCGCCTCTCCGAAGTCGATGGCAAGCGGCGGAATTTTTTGATGTTTCGGGTGCAGCGGACCTTCGGAGATTAGGTGGTGATGCAGGCAACCCGCAGAAATGATGAGGACAAGATGTTCGAAAAGTCCCGATGGACCCCACTGCGCCCCAGATGGCGGCTGGGGCTTGCGCTCTTCGCCTGCGCGACGGTACTGGCCGTAGCCACGCCCGACGCGCGAGCCGAATACGGCGACGTGGTCATCAACAACTATTCCGATGCCGCGGGCATGCGGCCGGTGGTCTTTCCGCACTGGTTCCACCGCATCCGCTATCGCTGCAAGGTCTGCCATGCCGACCTGGGCTTCAAGTTCAAGGCCGGCGGCAACGAGATCAATATGGTCAAGGTGATCGATGGCCAGTTCTGCGGCGCATGCCACAACGGCGAGGTGGCGTGGAACGTCGAGAACTGCAACATGTGCCATTCGGCCAAACCCGGCACGCCCACGCAGGTGCACGAGAGCACGATCAACTCGCTGGTCGTGCCCCCCGGGGCCGCGAAGGAGAAACGGCCATGAGGCAGCGCGGGTGGGCCGCGCTGCTGGCGGCGGCGATCGGATGGGCTGCGGGCGGTGCGCTGGCGGCAGAGGACGCGGCGGCCGGCAAGGCCGTATACGACGGCGGCTGCATCGCGTGCCACGGCAGCGGCGTGCTGGGCGCACCGAAGCTCGGTGACGCTGCCGCATGGCGGCCGCGCGCTGCCGGCGGCCTGCCGGCGTTGGTCAATAGCGCGCGCGCCGGCAAGGGCTCGATGCCGCCCAAGGGCGGCAATGCGGCGCTCAGCGACAATCAACTGGGCAACGCGATCAGCTACATGGTCGCTCAGTCCGGCGGCTTCCCGGCCGGTGGAGGCAAAGCCGCGGCCGCGCCGGCGGGCAAGGTTGCTGCCGCACCTGCTGCGGCCGCCCCCGCAGCCAAGGCGCCGGTCGACGCCGCGGCCAAGGTGGCAGTCGACGCGATGGGCGGCAAGGCGGTGTACGACACGGTCTGCGTCGCCTGCCACGCTACTGGCGTGCTGGGGGCACCGAAGCTGGGCGATGTCGCCGCCTGGAAGCCCCGCATCGCCCCTGGCCTCACAGCACTCGTCGCCAACGCGCGCGCCGGCAAGGGCTCGATGCCGCCCAAGGGTGGCAACGCCGCGCTGACCGAAGAGCAACTCGTCGGCGCAGTGCTCTACATGATGTATCAGTCCGGCGGGCCGGCGGGATCCGCTGCAGTAGCGGCACCGAAGCCGGCTGCAGCGAGCGCTGCCCCGCCGGCTGTCGCCAGCACCGCGCCGGCGGCGCGTCCGCGCGCGGCCGATGCGGGCGCCACCGCGGCGGCCACACCGGCCCCGGCCCCTGCACCGGCGGCAGCGCCCGCGCCGGCACCTGCAACGGCGGCAACGGCGGCAGCTGCGGCGCCAACGGTCACCGCTGCCCTGGCACCGGCTGCCGCGCCGGCCAACGCCAACTCGTTCAACCGGCTGCTGCGGCCCGGCCAGCGCAACCGTCCGCCCACCGAGGACCAGATCCACGACCCCGGCAACGACGGCACG
>DATNCB010000277.1:0-1130 GCA_035571715.1 Ramlibacter sp. | reverse complement strand
TGGGGATCGCTCCGGAAGAGATACCGCACCTGTTCGAACGCTACTACCGAGGTCAAGCCAAGCGCACAGGCCGGCGTGGCCTGGGCTTGGGCCTGTACATTGCCCACGCCTTGACTGAAATGCACGGCGGCACGCTGAACGCGACAAGCACCTTGGGAGCGGGCAGCACCTTCGAGCTCTGGCTGCCCGGTCCGCCCCAGCAAGAGGACGCGCCGCAACCCGTCAGTGGAGTGGCACTCTGACCCTTCGCTGCCGCTAGTGGGCGTACTCGAAAACCGGCAGGGCCTCGAACAGCTCGGGGGTGGCGCCGACCAGGACGAACTTGTCGTCGGCGCGCAGCAGCACCTCTGCGGGAACGGCCACCTCGTGCCTGCGCGTGCCAAGGAACCCACCCGCCCCGACGATGATGTGCGACACCGATCCGTCGGGCGCGACGATGACGTCCTGAACCCGCCCGATCGGTTCGCCGTGCTCGTTCACGACGGCGTGCCCGAAAAAGTACCGCGCGACGCTCCACCCCGGCGCGGCTTCGCGCACGTGGAGCACAGCCAGCTCCGTGCTGCCGGCCACCTGGCCGTGGGCGAGGCCGGCGGTGGCCAGCACGAGGGCCGAGAGCAAAGCACGCCCGCTGCATGAACGGCGTGGGTTGGCGTTGTGTTCTTTCATTCGTTGCTCCTTCCATTGACTGAATCCGGCGCTGCCGTTGCGGCGCTGTCGTTCGCGACGGCTGCGTCGTCGCCGGTGCCCGGTTCCCCGCCGGCCGGGTCGTCTTTCGTTTCCGTGTTCGCGTCGACCTGCGTGCTCCTATGCTGCAGATAGGCGTCGCGCATGAACGTGTAGCGGTCGAAGGCCGAGTCCAGGGTCGCGTCCAGGGGCAGCGCCCTGGCGCGGGCATCGACGGCGCTCGTTCCGACGAGCAGGATGCGGTCCACCGGCGGCGACACTCGCAGCAGCGGGTTGCCGAGCAGGTCCAGCGGCAGGGCCAGGGCGTCGCGCAGGGTGGAAGGCCCAAGCAAGGGCAGCACGACGTAAGGCCCGCTCGGGACACCCCAGTGCGCGAGCGTGCTGCCGAAGTCCTCCTTGTGCCGCTCGATGCCAGCGTCGGTGGCGATGTCGATCACCCCGGCTAT
>DATNCB010000276.1:0-3396 GCA_035571715.1 Ramlibacter sp. | reverse complement strand
TCCGGCAAGAACGTCACCGCGGCGCGCGATGTGTCCCTGAGCGTCAACCAGGGCGAATTCGTCGCCGTCGTGGGCCCGTCGGGCTGCGGCAAGACGACCATCCTGAACATGATCGCCGGCTTCATTCCGCACACCGGCGGGGAAATCCTGCTGGACGGCAAGCCGGTGAACGGCCCCGGGCCCGAGCGCGGCGTGGTATTCCAGTCGTTCGCGCTGTTTCCCTGGAAAACCGTGCTGGACAACGTGGGCTTCGGCCCCAAGATGCGCGGGCTGCCGAAAACCGAGTGCGACCGGATCGCCCGCGAGTACCTGGAACTGGCGGGCCTGTCGCACGCTGCCGAGCGCTATCCCAACGAGCTGTCGGGCGGCATGCAGCAGCGCGTGGGCGTCGTGCGCGCCCTGGCCAACAACCCCGAAGTGCTGTTGATGGACGAGCCCTTCGCGAGCGTGGACGCGCAGACCCGCATGACGCTGCAGGAGGAACTGACGCGCATCTGGCAGGAGCGCCGCCCCACCATCCTGTTCATCACCCACGACGTGGGCGAGGCGGTTTTCCTGGCCGACCGCGTGATCGTGCTGTCCAAGGGCACGGTGCTGAAGGAACTGGCGATCGACCTGCCACGCCCGCGGCAGTGGGACGCACTGATGGAAAACCACGCATTCAAGGCGCTGTCGGCCGAGGTGCTGCAACTGGTGCGCTCCGCATGAAGCTGCTGCGAGCCGTCCTGAAGACCGGCAAGGGCCGCATCCTGCTGACCGCGTTGCTATTCGCCGTGGGCTGGCAAGGCTGGCTCAGCCTGGCGGCGCCGGGCAAGCTGGCGCCCGCCGTGCAGGCTTCGGCGAGCGGGAAGGTGAACCTGCTGGTCACGCTGGCGTTCCCGCCGGAGCGCTTCCACGTACTGGCATTCCAGAAATACGGCCGGGTTTCCGGCACACAGGACAACACCGTGGAACTGCGCGGTGTCAACAAGGCGGACCTGCTCTCGGTCGCCCGCCCGTACTGGGTGGTCAAGGTGGAGCCGCTACCAACCGAAGGAGCATAGCTATGAAACGAGCATGGATTACGGGGCTGCTGCTCAGCCTCTCGGCGCTGGCATTCGCGCAGGCGCCCATCAAGATGAAGGCCGGCATGGTGGCCGCCATCGACCAGATGGCGCTGCCCATCGCGGTGGAGCGTGGTTTCTTCGAGAAGGAAGGTCTCGATGTGACCATCGCGCGGCCCTACGCCACCGGCGTGGACGCACTGAACGCCCTGCAGGCGGGAGAGGCCGACCTCATCCAGGTCGGCGTGCCGATGATCGGCGCGGTGCTGCGTGGCATGGACCTCGTTGCCGTGGGCAACTACACCGGCAATGCCACCAAGGCCGGCTCCGACGGCACGCTGGCGTTGATCGCCGGCGCCGGCTCGGGCATCACCAAGGACCTGAAGAGCCTCAAGGGCAAGAAGATCGCCGCCTCGTTCGGCACGATCAACCACCTGTACGCGCTGGCCATGGTGGAGAAAGCCGGCCTGACGCCGCAGGACGTCACGCTGGTGAACACACCGCCGCCCGACATGACGGTGGCGCTGCTGGCCAAGGGCATCGACGCCTTCTCCTGCTGGGACCCGGTGCCCATCGTGGCGCTGAAGGACGTGCCTGGCGCGTATGAAGTGGCTCGCGGCGGCGAGTTGATCGCCGCCATCGGCTACAACGTGGGCACACGCGGCTGGGTCGAGAAGAACGGCGCCACGGTCGAGAAATTCCTCGCCGGCGTGGCCGCCGCCGACCAGTGGATGCGCGCCAATCCCAAGCAGGCCGCCCAGGTGGCCACGCGGTGGATCCCCGGCCTGAAGCCCGATGTGGCCGAGGCGGCGATGCAATTCAACATCCAGCAGTCGGACCGGCGCCTGTCGGCCAACAGCTACCGCGCGCTGTACAGCGCGCAGGAACGCCTGAACCGCCAGGGCTTCATCAAGTCGACGTTCGACGTGAACAAGCACTTCGAGCCGAAGTACATCCTGGACCTGATGAAGACGCGTCCGCAGCTGTTCGCCGACCTGCCGGCCATTCCCGCCACGGCGGCCGTCGCACCCGGCTACGTCTTCAAGCCCTGAAGCGCTCGAGGGAGCAATCATGAATCTGCAAACTTTGGTGGACGGCTTCCAGAAGGTGGCCACCGCCTCCGTGGCCGACGCCGTGGACAAGATCTGCGGCAAGCGCGGCTACATGGATTCGACGATCAAGCCGCGCATCAACGACAAGCGCGTGGTCGGGCCGGCGGCCACCGTGCTCGAGGCGGCTACTGACGAATTCGTGCCGCCGCAACATGCGCTGGACCTGATCGACGAGGCGCCGCGAGGCAGCGTCATCGTGATTTCCATCGCCGGTGGCGAGCCCAATGTAGCGGTCTGGGGCGGCCTGATGACCGCCGGCGCGGTGGCCAACGGGCATGCCGGCGCCATCCTCGACGGCGCTGTGCGCGACCTCACCGAGATTCGCCGCGACTATGACTTCCCGGTGTATGCCCGCGACGTGAGTCCGGGCACTACCCTGGGCCGCTACAAGACGGTGGCGTCGCAGATCGATGTCGAGGTCGGCGGCATCGTCGTGCACCCGGGGGATATCATCGTCGCCGACGTCGATGGTGTGGTGGTCGTCCCCAAGGCGAAGGCGGCCGAAGTGCTGGCCATGTCGGTCGAGATCGATTCGCGCGAACTGGAACAGGCCAAACTCATCATCGCCGAGAAGTCACTGCGCAAAGGGCTGGCCAAGTACGGCCGCATCTGACTGGAGCCTTCATACCGGGGATTCTCATCATGAGACAGATCGACATCCTGGCCCTGGGCGAGGCCATGATCGAATTCAATCAGACCGGTGACGGGGGCGGTCAGCTTTATCTGCAAGGCTACGGGGGCGACACGTCGAACTTCGCGATTTCGGCGGCCCGGCAAGGCGCCGCCGCGGGGTATCTGTCCGCCATCGGCGGCGACACGTTCGGCACCCTGTTGCGCGAGCTCTGGGAGCGCGAGGGAGTCGACCACGGCGGCGTCTACACCGATCCCGACGCGTTCACGGGGATTTATTTCGTGACGCACAGCGCCGCCGGCCACGAGTTCAGCTTCATGCGCGCCGGCTCGGCGGCCAGCCGCATGAGCCCGGCACGGCTGCCAAAAGAAGTAATCCAGTCCGCAAAGGTCCTGCACTTGTCGGGCATCAGCCTGGCGATCTCGACCGCCGCGTGCGACACGGCCTATGCCGCGATGGACATTGCGCGGGCGGCGGGCGTGCGGGTGTCGTTCGACACCAATTTGCGCCGCAAGCTGTGGCCGCTAGCCCGCGCACGCGCCTTGATGACCGACGTCATGCGCCATTGCGACATCTGTTTGCCCAGCATTGACGATCTGGCCGCCATCAC
>DATNCB010000275.1:0-1460 GCA_035571715.1 Ramlibacter sp. | reverse complement strand
TCGCGCGCAAGGCACTTACTTCGTGCGCTACGTCGAGCCCAACGCCGACAAGAAGGAAAAGGGATTTTTCGGCAAGCTGTTCAGCCGTTCCGAACCCACCGTGCCGCCGCTGAAGTACCGCATCAGCCTCAAGAGCCAGGGCGACTCGACCACAGTCTCGGTGCTCGACGACAAGGGCGCGCCGGAAACCTCGGCCAATGCGCAGCGGATCGTTCAGGTCATCGCTGATGATTTGAAGTAGACAAACTCTACTTTGCGGGACAGATCAAGATGTGGATTGCGTTGAGCAATCAAACATTTGCTCTGTCCTCAACTGATCAAGACGGAATGCTGCGCTTCAAAAGTTTAGGCAGCGGCAGTTCCGGCAACGCCACCGTCATCCAGGCGCGCAGCGAAAGCTCGCTCACTCACCTGCTCGTCGACTGCGGGCTCGGCATTCGCCAGCTCGACGCGCGCCTGCGCCAAGCCGGGATGCTGGCTGAACAGATCGACGCGATCTTCATCACCCACGAACACATGGATCACATCGGCTGTGCGCGGCGGCTGGCGCTGCGCGAACGCATTCCGGTCTGGATGAGCCACGGGACTTACACGGCGCTCGGTGAGCCCGATTTCGACGGGCTATTGCGAATCGCGTGCGACGCCGTGGTGATCGAAGTGGGCGCGTTGCAGATTCGGCCGTTCACCGTACCGCACGACGCGCGTGAACCGTTGCAGCTGACATGCACCGACGGAGCCGCGCGCCTGGGCGTCCTCACCGACTTGGGACATGCCACCGGCCACGTGCTCGAACAGGTGGCCGGCTGCGGCACGCTGCTGCTCGAATGCAACCATGACGCGCAGATGCTGGCGGCGTCCGCCTATCCGGCGTTCTTGAAGCGGCGCGTGGGCGGCGCGTATGGTCACCTGGCCAACTTTGCAGCGGCGGAGATTGCGCGGGCTGTGCAATCAAGCGGCCTGAAGCAGGTGGTCGCGGCGCACCTGAGCGAAAGCAACAACCGGCCGGATCTGGCGCGGCAGGCGCTGGCGGGCGCGCTCGGTTGCGCCGCGGCGGACATCCATGTGGCCGACGCCGCAAGCGGCAGCGGCTGGCTGTCGTGTTAGCGCACGAATAAAAAAGCAAAAGCCGCCCGAGGGCGGCTTTTCAAGCGAAACGCCGAGGCGATTACTTCGAGGCAGCGGAAGCGGCACCCGAGGCAGCAGCGGCAGCACCGGTAGCAGCAGCGGCGGCACCCGAGGCAGCAGCGGCGGCGCCAGAGGCGGCGTCGGCGGCAGCCGCGGCGGCAGGGGCCGGAGCGGGAGCGGGAGCAGCGGCGGGTGCCGGAGCGGGAGCAGGAGCCGGCTCTTCCTTCTTGCCACAGGCGGCCAGCGCAGCGGCTGCAATCAGCGTCGCCAATAGGAGCGATTTCTTCATTTCAGGTTTCCTTTTATGGGAGAAAAACAATTTCCGGAAATTGTCA
>DATNCB010000274.1:0-4104 GCA_035571715.1 Ramlibacter sp. | reverse complement strand
CAAGAGCCAGCCGCCGTTCGGGTCCAGGGTCACGCGCGCCTGCGGGAATCGCTCGTGCAGCGCGCGCAGCGCTTCGACCTCCTGCTCTCCGCTCAGCACGCCGCCCTTCAGCTTGAAGTCCTGGAAGCCGTATCGCTTCTGGGCCGCTATGGCCAGGCGAACGACCGCGTCGGCCGTCAGCGCTTCTTCGTGACGCAGGCGCAGCCAGTCGTCCTGGGCATCCGGCTCGTTGGTGTAGGGTAGATCGGTTTTCCTGCGATCGCCGACAAAGAAGAGGTAGCCGAGCATCTGCACCGCGTCACGCTGCTGGCCCTCTCCCAGCAGCGCCGCGACCGGCAAGCCCATGTGCTGCCCCTGCAGGTCGAGCAGCGCCGATTCAACGGCCGTGACGGCGTGGATCGTCGTGCGCAGGTCGAACGTCTGCAATCCGCGTCCACCCGCGTCGCGGTCTGCGAACCGGGTTCGCATCGCATTGAGAATCGCCTGCAAATTGCCGATCGGCTGGTTTTCCACGAGCCCGCGGGCGTCCTCGAGCGTCTGGCGGATCTTCTCTCCGCCGGGCACCTCGCCGACGCCGGTGTGGCCTGCGTTGTCGGTGAGGATGACGATGTTGCGCGTGAAGAAGGGCGCATGCGCTCCCGATAGATTCAGCAGCATGCCGTCGCGCCCGGCAACCGGGATCACTTGCATGCCTTGCACGATGGGAGCAGGGGACATGGTCTCTCGCAATAAGGGTTCAGGTCACGGGCGCCGGGTTGAACAGCACCAATGCGTTGTAGAGCTTCCATTGCTCGGCCCAGGTGCGTTGGCGGCCGCTGGCCACCTCGAGCAGGGCGCGAAACAGCTCCCAGCCGATGTCCTCGACGGTGGCTTCTCCGTCGGCGATTCGGCCGGCGTTGATGTCGATCAGGTCGTGCCAGCGGCGCGACAGGTCCGTACGCGTGCCGACTTTGATCACCGGCACTTCGGCCAGCCCGTACGGCGTGCCCCGGCCCGTGGTGAACACGTGAAGGTTCATGCCTGCGGCGAGCTGCAGCGTGCCGCAGATGAAGTCGCTCGCCGGCGTGGCCGCGAAGATCAAGCCGTGCTGGCCCGGCCGCAGCTTGTCGCCCGGCTTGAGCACGCCGGAAATGGGCGACGTGCCCGACTTGATGATCGAGCCCATCGCCTTCTCGACGATGTTCGACAGTCCGCCCTTCTTGTTGCCGGGAGTGGTGTTGGCGCTGCGGTCCACGCTGCCACGCTGCAGGTAATCGTCGTACCAGGCCATTTCGCGGCGGATCTGGCCGGCGACGTCGGCGTCGACCGCCCGCGCGGTAAGCTGGTCGACGGCATCGCGCACTTCTGTGACTTCGGAGAACATCACCGTGGCGCCGGCGCGCACGAGCAGGTCGGTGCAGAAACCGACGGCAGGATTCGCCGTCACGCCGGAGAAGGCATCGCTGCCGCCGCATTGCACGCCGACCACGAGCTCGCTCGCGGGCACGGTGATTCGCCGGCGGCCATTCAGCCGCTCCAGGTGCGGCCGCGCCTGCTGAACGATAGCTTCCAGCATCGACATCAGGCCGACATGCTGTTCGTCCTGAAGGCACACGACATGCAGCTCTGGCGACCCGTTGGCGTTCGCGAGCGGGATCGTGCCGGCCGGCAGCA
Organism: Ramlibacter sp.; assembly: GCA_035571715.1. GTDB lineage: Bacteria > Pseudomonadota > Gammaproteobacteria > Burkholderiales > Burkholderiaceae_C > Ramlibacter. The sequence goes on along the minus strand of DATNCB010000274.1, from coordinate 2,451 downwards.
GGCGTTCGGGCTGCAGTTTCTCGCAGCCGAGGCTGATCACCATCACCTCGCCGCCGAAGTTCGGGTTGAGCGCGATGTGGCGCAGCGTGCGGATAGGGATTACCGCATCCGGCGCGTCGATCGCGACGCCGCAGCCGTAGGCGTGCTCCAGCGCCACCACGCCGTCCACGTTGGGATACTGCGGCAGCAGCTCGTTGCGGATGCGCTCGGCCGCAATGCGCGCAATTCCCGCCACGCACTGCACGGTCTGCGTGATCGCGAGCAGGTTGCGCGTGCCGACCGAGCCGTCCGCGTTGCGGTAACCCTCGAACGTGTGACCCTCGAGCGGCGCGGCGGCCGCCGCCTTGCGGGTCGCGATCGGGAGGTCCGACAGTGCCATCGCCTCGGGCATCTCCAGCAAGCGCTCGTGCACCCAGCTGCCCGCCGGGATGTCGCGCGCGGCGTAGCCAATGGTCACGTCATAGCGCCGCACCGCGCCGCCCTTCGGTATGTCCGCGAGCGCGACCTTGTGCGCCTGCGGCACCTGGTCGCGCAGCACGAGCCCGCCGGGCAGCTCGGTGCCCGCGGCGAGGCCGCCGTCGTTCGCGACGATGGCGACGTTGTCGGCGGCATGCATGCCGATCAGGCGGGGGCGGGCGGTGTCGGCCATCGCGGCGTCAGTCCGCCGTGATCCTGCGCGTTTCGATCAGCTGTTTCCAGCGGGCGTACTCGGTGGCCTGGAACCTGGCGAACTGCTCGGGCGTGTTGGCGACGATCTCGAAGCCCTGCGCCACCAGCTTGTCCTTGACCGACGGGTCGTTCAGCGCGGCCACGATGGCGCCGTGCAGCTTGGCCTTCACATCCGCGGGCGTGCCCTTGGGCACCGCGACGGCCTGCCACGACTGCACCTCGGCGCCCTTCACGCCTTGCTCCGCCAGCGTCGGCAGTTCGGGTAGCAGAGGGTTGCGCTTCTCGGACGCGATGCCCAGTGCGCGCACCTTTCCCGCCTTGATGTGCTGGATGATGCTGTTGATGTTGACGAACGCGGAATCCACCTGGCCGCCGAGCAGGTCGTTGATGGCCGGGCCGCCGCCCTTGTACGGGACGTGCAGGCCCTCGGTGCCGGTCTGCTGCCAGAACAGCTCGGCCGAAAGGTGGTCGGACGACCCATTGCCGGACGAAGCGAAGCTCACCTTGCCCGGGCTCTTCTTGAGGCCCGCCAGCAGGTCTGCCACGTTCTTGTACGCCGAGGCTGCCGGCACGACCAGCACATTGGGCGCTTGCACGGCGACCGTGATCGGGTCGAAGTCCTTCAGCGCGTCGTACTGCACGGCCTTGATGAGGTGGGGCGCGATCACGAACGGGCCGAGCGACGACACGAATAGCGTATAGCCGTCGGCGGGTGCGCGTTTGACGAAGGCGGCGCCGATGGTTCCGGTGGCGCCCGGCTTGTTGTCGATGATGAAGCTTTGGCCGAACTTTTCCTGCAACTTTTGAGAGAGCACGCGCGCGATGGCATCGGTGGAGCCGCCCGGCGGGAACGGCACCACGATCGTGACGGGCTTGTCGGGATAGGCAGCGAAAGCGCTGAGGCTGGCGCCAAGTGCCAGGGCCATGCCCAGCAGGATCTTTTTCACGTGTGCTCCTTTTGAATGAAGAAATGAGAATTGAGATCCGGGGGCAAGTCCCGCGAGAGTGCGGGTGCCGTGGATGTCCCGCGAGCTGTTTCGGTTAGCTCGATAGCCATAAGAGATAGGACATCATACAACATAGACTAGAAACATCTGTTTTTCCGACCATTTCTCGAGGTTACTTCATAACCCCCGCGCCATGCTGTTGTGTTCAGCAGCAACGTGCGGAACCCAACAATTCCTCCAACGCGGCACGAAAGCGCAGCACGGCGCTCACCCGAGGAAAACTGCCGATGTTGTAGTACGTCCTATCTCTGACGTCGCGCGAGGCGCACGCCGGGAAGTCGAACTCGCCAACATCGGCAACTCAGTTGGCGCGTATGCTGGCTGAATGAGCGCGACAACGAATGCGTCATAGAGAGCGTCACCGATCGGACCGCATCGGATGGCTTCGAGCGGCCGTGCTGGGGGCCAACGACGGCATTGTTTCGACGGCCAGCCTCATCCTCGGCGTGGCCGCCGGAGGTGCGACGCGAAGTGCGATCGTGATCGCCGGAGTCGCCGGCCTGGTGGCGGGCGCAATGTCGATGGCTGCGGGCGAATATGTCTCCGTGAGTTCGCAATCCGACACTGAAGAAGCCGACCTGGCGGTCGAGCGCCACGAATTGGCGACGCAGGACGTTGCGGAGCACGAGGAGCTGGCGCGCATCTACATGGCCAGGGGAGTCGAGCGCGCGCTCGCCGTTCAGGTCGCCGCGCAATTGATGGCTCACGATGCGCTCGGGGCGCATGCGCACGATGAACTCGGCATATCCAGCACGATGCGCCCGCGCCCTGTGCA
>DATNCB010000273.1:0-1852 GCA_035571715.1 Ramlibacter sp. | reverse complement strand
GTCATGGCTGCGGTGGTGACGGTGAACGATGTGCTTGACGGGCATGTGAGCCTGGATGTGGAGTGCCTAGATCGGATTTATCTGAACGGCTATGTGCCGAACCTGCAGGTGGGTGGGCAGGTGGTGTCGTTTCTGACCGCGCATCTGGGTTACCCGATCCCGTCGCCGGCGATCATGGAGAAGATCGGTACCGCGTTCCGCAGGGCGGTGGCGTCGTTCGCCGAGGACAACCGGATTCCGGTAGTGCGGTTCGGGAGGGACGACCGCAAGATCGATCGGATGCGGCCATATCTGGCGCGGCAGGCGGCGACCGGCCGGTCTGGGGTGGCCGCGATCGGGGTTGCGCAGGAGTTCGCGCCGGTGTTCACCGCGACCAAGAAGGGCGGCGGTAAGGCGGTCTGGTTCTCGTTCACCAAAGCCGACCGGCGGGTCACCTGTTATTACTTTTACCTCTGGGACGACGATTTCGGACCGGCGTTCGTCAAGGTGTGCGCCTACTTCCCGTATCCGATGAAGATCTGGGTCAACGGCCACGAGTGGGCCAAGCGGCAGGCCCTCAAGGCGGGCGTCGGGTTCACCGAGCTGTCCAACGGGTTCGCCGCCTGTACCGATCCTGTTGCGTTGCAGGCGATCTGCGACCGGCTCGGGCCCGGCGCGATCCGGGTGTTCGCCGAGCGGTGGTGGTCGATCCTGCCGCTGCCGCTGACCGAGCATGACTGCGCCGCCGGCTACTGGTGGGAGCTGTCGATGCGCCAGGTCGAGGTGTCGCGCACCCTGGTGTTCGACGCGCCCCGCCGGGCCCGCGCGTTCTTTGAGGCCCTGGTCACCGACAACCTCGACATCGGCCGCCCGGAACTAATCGAGCTGATCTTCAAACGCGGCCAGCGGCGCGGACGTCCCGCGGCCGGTCAGTACAAAACCAAGATCGTCAGCTACGGCACCGAGGTCAACGTCAACGCCTTCTACCGGCACTCCCGCATCAAGCAGTATTTGAAGGACGCGCGGGCGCTGCGCATCGAGACGGTGATCAACGACCCGGAAGATCTCAGCTGTCGGCGCCGGCTGCACCATCTCGACGAACTGCAGGCCCGCGCCCGTGCGGTCAACACCACCCTGCTGGATACTGAACGTGTCGGCCAGGGTTGTCTCCTTGCGAGTCCAGCCTTTGAGCGGATCGCGCGGCCCACCCTCACCGAGGAGGGCCGGAGGGCCCCGGCCTTACGGTTCGGCGACCCTCGGGTCCAGGCCCTGGCCGGCGCGTTGTGCACCAGCGTGCTCGCCGTCACCGGCATCACCAACAAGAGCCTGCGCGCCTTGATGACCGGCTTGCTCGGCGGTGCGAACTACTCGATGAATCAGGCCAGCTACGACCTGGCCCGGCTACGGGTCAACGGCCTCATCGCCCGCATCCCGGGCAAGAACCGCTACCGCCTTACCGCCGACGGGCTGCGGTTCGCGATTTTCTACACCAAAGTCCACGACCGGCTGCTACGCCCGCTGCTCGCCGCCGACCGACCACCGGCACCAACGCAGGTACGAAAAGCCTTGCAAACCATAGAGATTCACATCACAGAAACCATCGACCGGGCTCGCCTACTGCCAAAAGCAGCCTGAAACTCAAGACAACTCTCAAAGATCTAGCGACCAAGGTTCGCTACGCCGCCGCCGGGACTTCGCCCGGCAGCGGTGGCCCTTCGGGCAGCACAAAATCGCGGTCTGCCGTGTAGCTCCGACCGCCGCGCCCCGGATCTCTCGCGTCCATCTGCCGATGGCTGTGCCCTTTGGTCTCGGCCCGAGACGAGGTATCTGCCTTTACCATCGCCGTTGCGGCGCAATATCTTTCCGCCAGACG
>DATNCB010000272.1:0-10109 GCA_035571715.1 Ramlibacter sp. | reverse complement strand
GGGAGGGGGAGGGAGAAATCCGATCGAAAAACCGCCGCAGCCGGTCGATCGGCATCAGCATCAGGTCATGCAGGCACAGTCCCGGCAAGGCCTCCAGCTGCTTGCGGGTCCATGGCACTCCCGCGGGCATGAAACGCCTGGCGGGCTCCAGCACCGCGTCGGCATCCTCCTTGGTGCCGATGCGCCACAGCAGGCTCTCGGTTTTCAGACGTGCGCCGCCGCAGGTTTCGCACGGCGTGTAGCTGCGGTACTTGGACAAGAGCACGCGGATGTGCATCTTGTACGACTTGGTCTCCAGGTATTCGAAGAAGCGCCGGATGCCATACCACTGCTTGTTCCAGTTGCCTTCCTTGTAGCTGGGCGTGCCGTGGATCACCCAATGCTGCTGCTCGGGCGTGAGCTTGTACCAGGGCGTGTCGCGAGGAATACCCGCCGTCTCGGCGTGGCGCATCAGGTCCTCCTGGCATTCCGACCAGGCCGGCGTCTGGATGGTCTTGATCGCGCCGGCACGCAGCGTGAGTTTTTCGTTCGGGATGACCAGGCCGTAGTCGACCCCGATCACGCGCCCGAATCCGCGGCAGGTTTCGCAGGCTCCCACCGCGGAGTTGAACGAGAACATCGACGGAATCGGATCGGCGTAGCGCAGGTCGCTGTCCGGGCAATGCAGGCCGGTGGAGAATTTCCAGACTTCGGGGCTGCCGGGGTTGTCATTGCGGACCGCTTCGACAAGCTCAGGGCGGACTTGATCCGCAATCCATGAAGCGCTTCCGCGATCCACCGTGGATTCCGGGTCAAGCCCGGAATGACAACCCTCTGTTACCTCTTTCCGCTCATTTGCGGGCGTGGCGTAGACGCTCATCCTCCCTGCCCCGCGCTTGAGTGCAACTTCGATCGCTTCCACCGCGCGCGCCTTCTCGGTGGCGTGCAGGCGAAACCGGTCAGCCACCACGTCGAGCACCTTGCGCGGGCCGGTCGGCGTGGCCACCTCGCGCTCGGCCTGCACCCGGGTGAATCCGCTGGCCGCCAGCCACTGCGCAAGCTCCTCGGCCGAAGTTCCCGCCGGAAGCTCTACCGGGAACGTGATCACGAGCCGGGGGTCGCCCGCCGCCGTGCGCGCCATCAGCTCCGCGTAAATCGTCTCGGGCGTGTCGTGCCGCACCGACAGCGCCGTCTTCCGGTCGAACAGTTGCCCGGCCCGCGCGAACAGCAGCTTCAGGTGGTCGTTGAGCTCCGTCATCGTGCCCACGGTGGAACGCGAGGAGCGCACCGGGTTGGTCTGGTCGATCGCGATGGCCGGCGGCACGCCCTCGACGCGATCCACCGCCGGCTTGTCCATGCGATCGAGGAACTGGCGCGCATAGGCCGAGAAGGTTTCCACGTAGCGCCGCTGCCCCTCCGCGTACAGGGTGTCGAACACCAGGCTCGATTTGCCCGAACCGCTCGGCCCCGTGACCACCGTGAGTTCACCGGTGCGCAGGTCGAGGTCGAGGTTCTTGAGGTTGTGCTGCCTGGCGCCGCGGATTCGGATCAATCCCTGGGTCATACGGGGGTTATTTCTGGAGTTGGGCCGAATATTCTAGAGATGAGCCGCTCGCAGCTCCTGCCATATGGTCTTTCCCCTAAGTAATTTCCGCAGCAGCCAAGGCTTTTGGCACCGGGGTTAGCTGGCGTCAGGGCCGTGTTTGATGCGCATCAAGGAGGACGCGTGGGCTCAGGGCTATCGTGACTTCGATCACTACGCGGGCACTAGGCCCAGCTTCGACGGCTGCGTCGTCGAGGATCACCAGGGAGGCGCCGTGATCTTGCTGCGGCAAATGCGCCGGCGATCGGGGTAGGCTTGCCCTTTCGCCTCCTGGAGTCATCGTTACAAGTTAGAGGGGACCCGACATGAAACATTGGCACTTTTTGGGGGCCGCATTCGCGTTGGCCGGGCTCGTGGGAACCGCTCATGGACAGATCGTCGTCGGCCAGACGGTCGGTGTCACCGGCTCCGTCGCCGCTACGGTCAAGGAAGCCGCCACCGGCGCATCGCTGTTCATCGACAGTGTCAACGCCAGCGGCGGCATCAAGGGCGAGAAGATCCAGGTGGTGACGCTCGACGACAAGTTCGACGTGAAGCAGACCGTGGAGAACGCCCGCATCCTGATCGAGGATAAAAAGGCCGTCGTGCTGTTCATGAACCGCGGCACGCCTCACACCGAAGCCCTGCTTCCCTTGCTCTCGAAGTACAAGATCGCGCTGGTCGGCCCCTCTACCGGCGCCATGGTCATGCACCACCCGGTCCAGCCTTACGTCTTCAACGTGCGGTCCACCTACCAGCGCGAGGCGCAAAAGGCGGTGGACCACCTGCATACGCTGGGTCTGACGCGGATCGCCGTCGTTCACGTGGACGACTCCTTCGGCCTGGACGGGCTGGAAGGCGCGAACAAGGGCTTCGAGAAAGCCAAGATCAAGGCCGCCGTGGTGGTCAAGGCCGACCGCGCCAAGCCCGACTACAGCAAGATCGTGCCCCCCATCATGGCCGCCAATGCCCAGGCCGTGATCTGGGTCGGCTCCGGCACGGCTGTCACCGACGGCATCAAGGCCTTGCGCAAGGCGGGGTCAGCCGCGCAGGTGGTGACACTTTCCAACAATGCGTCAGGCGGCTTCATCAAGCTGCTGGGCGATGCCAGCCGGGGCGTGATCATCACGCAGGTGTTCCCGTATGAGCGCTCGTACAGCTATGCCTTCGTGCAGGAAGCGTTGACGCTGGCCAAGGCCAAAGGCATGACCGAGGTTTCGCCGGCGATGCTCGAAGGTTTCGCATCCGCCAAGGTGCTGGTCGAAGCCCTGCGGCGCGCTTCGCCCCATGCGACCCGCGAGAAGGTGCTGACGGCGCTGGAAAGCCTGCACAAGTTCGACCTGGGCGGCTTGGAGATAAGCTACAGCCCCACCGACCACACCGGCCTGGACTTCGCCGACCTGTCGATCATCGGCGTCGACGGCCGCTTCCGCCGCTAGTGTCACGCCGGACTCGATCCGGCACTGTATTCCTGGGGCCCGTCGGCCCACAGCACGATGGACACCGACAAGCCGGTGCGTCCGGCCGGCGCGGGCTCGATCACCAGCTTGCCCCTGTGCGCGCGGGCAATCAGGGCCGCCAGCTTCAGACCCAGCCCCCCGGAATCGAGATCCGTAGCGTGGTCCAGTCCCAGCTGCAGGGCGGCGCGGTGCGCGTCCGTCACGCCGGGACCGTCGTCGATCAGGGTCAGCGTCTGCCGGTTCTCCGCTGAACGACAGCTCACCCAGCACTCGCGGGCCCCATGGCGGATGGAGTTGTCAAACAGGTTGGCCAGCGCCGCGGCCAGCAGATTGGCATCGCCGCGCACGCGGCAGCCCGCTGCCACATGAACGTTCAGCGATTCCACCGGCAGCAGCAGCACGAGTTCTTCGATGTCGATGTCCTCGACCCTGAGTTCCTCGCCGCTGCGAAACAGCGCCAATAGCGAAGCGACGACGCGCTTGAGCCGATGGACGGCCTCCCGGGCGCGCTCCAGTCGCGGGCGCGCACTGTCCGAGGCCTCCCTCATGGCGACGGCAAGCTGCGCCTCCATGCCCGCCAATGGCGTGCGCAGCGCATGCGCGGCATGTGCCGAGAACGCCCGTTCGCCATGGATGCGCCCCGCAAGGCGTTGACCCAGATCGCGGATGGCTTCCCGAATGCCCAGGAATTCCTCCCGCGATGGCGCCGGCAAGTCGGTCTCGGGTCGCATCGGGTCGTAGTGTTTGACTTGCAGCGACAGCTCCTGCAGCGGCTTCATGGCCTCGACCATGCGGCGCCTCAGCCAGGCCACGCACAGCATTCCGACGGCCAGCGCGCTTGCCCCCACGACCGCGATCGCCTTGTAGCGGGACTGGAGGCGATCGCCGCCGGGTTGCCCGACGTACAACGCCTGTCCCGCCGTGGGCAGTCGCATGGCATAGACCCGCCAGTCGAGCGGACTGTCGCTCAGGCCGGCCGCGAACGTCGGCAGCAGCGGGCTCGATGGGGCCTTTTGGGAACGAAGCACCACCTGCTGGTGCTCGTTCACGATCTGCCAAACCAGGCCTTCGTTGTGCGGCGGCGCCTGCATGCTGCCCGCGGCCATCATCGGCCCGTTGGAGTTGCTCGGGGCCAGCAGGCCGTAGAGAATCTCCGCGGCTTCCTGCAAGGCGCCGTCCATGAGGTTATCCACCTCGTGGCGCACGCCGATAGCGACAGCGACGAACACGGCGGCCAGCCAGGCCACGCTGACCAGGCTCAGTGCCCTCACCAGTTCCCTGCGCAACGATGGCAGGGCTTTTGTCTTTGCCGTCATAACGGAATGCGGTATCCGACGCCGCGCACGGTCTGCACGATCTCCCGCCCGAGCTTGCGCCGTAAATTGAAGACGTGAACCTCCAGCGAATTGCTGGCCGCCTCGCCCTTGAAGCCGGTCAGCAGCGCGTCCAGGTCGGGCTTGGACACCACGCGGCCGGATCGGGTGATCAGTGCGTCGAGCAGCGCCCATTCGCGCGCCGTGAGATCGACCGGTTTGCCACCGCGGGACACCGTTCTGGCATTGGAATCGATCTCGACCGAACCGATTCGAACGCGCGGAATTCCGTGGCCCGAAACCCGCCGGCGCACGGCGCGGATGCGGGCTGCCAGTTCCTCGGTCTCGAACGGTTTGACCAGGTAGTCGTCAGCGCCGCTGTCCAGGCCCGTGACGCGATCGGAAAGCAGGTCGCGCGCTGTCATCACCAAAATAGGGAGGGTCATGCCTTTGCCGCGCAGCCGCCTTACCCAATCGACTCCCGAACCATCGGGCAACTGCCAATCCACCAGCACTGCGTCGTAGGGTTCGCTGATGACGGTCTGGGCGTCGATCAGCCGGGTGAACCAGTCCACCAGATGGCCTTCAATGCGAAGGTAATCCCGAATCCCTTCACCCAGGATTTCGTCGTCTTCCACCAGCAGCAGCCGCATTTTTCGAATTCTTTCCGGAAGGCTCATGCTTATAGCAGGAGAATTCCGAAATGCGCAACGAATACCTTGCGATCTACGGTGCGCTGGCCGCCGCCGGCGTCGGAGCGCATCTGTTCCTGCGGGCCCGCCGCGAGCGCGCGGCCAAGGCAGCGCACCAGATTTCGAGCCAAGCCGGCCTGAACGAGCCTGCCTCGCTGCATCCCGTGGTGGACCCGGCGCGCTGCATCGCTTCGGGCGGCTGCGTGCGCGCCTGCCCCGAGTCGGCGCTGGGCATAGTGGGCGGCCGCGCCGTGCTTGTCAATGCCTCGGCCTGCATTGGCCATGGCGCTTGCATGGTCGCGTGTCCGGTCGAGGCGATCACGCTCGTGTTCGGCACCGAGCGGCGAGGCGTGGATATTCCGACGGTATCGCCCCGGTTCGAAAGCAATGTGCCGGGGATCTTCATCGCCGGGGAACTGGGCGGCATGGGCCTGATCCGCAAGGCTGCGGAGCAAGGCCGGCAGGCCATCGAAGCGGTGCGCACGCGCCGCGCGGCCGCCGACGAACTTGAGGTTCTCATCGTCGGCGCAGGACCGGCAGGCCTTTCGGCGGGGCTGGCTGCGAAGAAGCACGGGCTGCGCTACCGGATCATCGAGCAGGAGGATTCGCTGGGCGGCACCGTCTATCACTACCCGCGAAACAAGATCGTGATGACAGCGCCGGTAAAACTGGCTCTGGTGGGCAAGATCCGGATGACCAAAGTGTCCAAGGAGCGGCTGTTGTCGTTCTGGAACGACGTGGTCAGGAAGACCGGGCTGGTGCTGAACTTCGGGGAACGCATGCTGCAGGTGGATCGCGAAGGGGGCAGTTTCGTCGTGCGCACCAGTGCCGGCGTCCACCGCACGCGATCGCTGCTGCTGGCTATCGGCCGTCGCGGTTCGCCGCGCACCTTGGGCGTGCCCGGCGAGGAACTGCCCAAGGTGGTGTACCGCCTGGTCGATGCCGAGCAGTATCGGGGCATGTCGGTGCTGGTGGTCGGCGGCGGCGACAGCGCCCTGGAGGCCGCCAACGCACTTGCCCGGCAGCCCGATGTCCGTGTGCTGCTTTGCTATCGCAGCGCGGTCTTCAGCCGTGTGAAGGAAGGCAACCGCAAAGCGCTGCAGCAGGCAGTCGAGAGCCGGCGCATTGAGTTGCACCTGAACAGCGAGGTGGAGGCAATCACTTCCCGGGAGGTGAAGTTGCGCACGCCCGAAGGGTCCTTGGTGACGTCCAACGATGCCGTCATCGTCTGCGCGGGCGGCGACCTGCCCATCCCGATGCTGCAGCAGGTGGGCATCGAATTCCAGACCAAGCACGGCAGCGCCTGAGGCGCGCCGGGCTAGCCACACGATCCGGGTGTCCGGCAATTCAAGGCCGCGCTTGCCCGCCAATTCCCCCCAGGCGACGGGCGTCGTCCAGCCCGGCTTTGGCCTGTTTGACGAGTTCGCTCTGCGGCGCGCCGCCCTGAGCGACCCGCTCCCAGTACTGGACGGCCTGCGCGTAATCTTTGCGTTGGAAGGCTTCGGTGCCGGCGAGGAGCAAAGCCTTGGGCTGGCCGGGCTCCAGGGCCAGCGCGCGCTTGACCCAGCGCATGGGCTCGCCTTCGAGACGCCCGCCCTGCTGCAATGCAAGTTCATCGGCGTAGTCGGCCATCAGCGGAGGATCGTCCTGGCGTAATTCGATGGCCTTGGCGTAAGCCGGAAGGGCGTCGGCATGCCGCCCCAGGTTCGCGTAGGAGCGGCCCAGCATGGCCCAGCCCTCGGCATCCCCCGGCTGGGCCTTCAGGCGGTCTGCCAGGCGTTGCACCATAGCGGCCATCGGGTCGTTGCCCAGGGGGTGGGGCGCCAGGTTCGCCGCTGCCGGTGCAGCGATTGATCTCGCCTCCCCGGCTGCCGGCTTGGCTGGTGCGCCGGTCCACCAATTCACGGTGCCCCCGCCGGCGAGCACCACCAACAAGCCGGCTGCGATCCAAAGTGTTCTAGAGGTCATAGCGAGCGCCCAAGTAGTAGAAGGTGCGCCGCGAAGATTCGATTCGGGCCGGGCCCTGGATATCGCTGAATTCCGTGCTCAGTTCGGACTCGAGCGCGAGTTTGGGACTGGGCCGGAAGGTCACGCGCAGTCCTGGCGCCCAGCGCCGGGTTCGGGTCGAGTCGGAGTCGGTCTGCCTGTAGTAGCGCAGCGATGGCTCCAACTGCCAGCCCGTCGACAGGGTGGAAGAATTGTTGTACGTCAGCAGCGTGCCCTCATAAGTCGGCGCCTTGAGCAGGTTGAGCATCAGCACGTGGGTATCGCGCGACGAATAGAAATTGCTGCCGATCACCTGAGCTCCGACGCTCCAGATGTTGCCGGTTCCCGGTTGCCCATTGGGCAGGATGTCGGCCACCGGCCGCAACTCGCCGATGTTGGTCAGCCGCACATCGCCACCGACTTGCCAGTTGGCCGTTACGGGCTTGGTGACGCCGAGCATGGCCTGCGTGCTGTATGCGGTGGTATCGCGCACCTGCTGGCGCAGCGCCTCGAGGCTCTGGCTGGCCAGGAGTTCCTGCAGCCGCGTGGCCTGCGCCGTCAGCACCGGGTTCTGGAAGAACAAGCTGTTGCCGAGCATCAGCATCGGTGTGGCGCGGCGGTCATAAAGCATGTTGACAACCGTGTTATCCGGGGACTGCCAGCTGCCCTGCACCGACGCGATGTTCAGGCCGCCCAGCACCATGTCGCGGTCCAGGATGGCCGACGCGGACAGATTGCCTTGCTGGAAGCGCAGTTCGCTGCCCAGCGCTCGCCGGTCGGTCTGGCCATCGATGCGCTGCTCGATGGCGTAGAGGCTGCCGCCGATATTGGGTGTCAGGGCGTCCGCATCGACCGACGCGCCATAGAAGTACCGCCTGGTTGACAGCAGGCTGTCCGACGGCTGGCCAGCCACCGCGTTGACCCGCCATTTGGGCGCGATCCGCAAGCCCACCTGCAGGCCGTCGAAGCGCCCCATCACGCCCGCGCCGGTGGGCGACTGGCGCCCTGCGCGAAGACTCAGGCCCGGGGACTGCAGGCGGTAGTCGACGTACAGCGCATAGAGCTTGTTCCTGCTCTTGTCGCTGCGCAGCATGTCGCTGCTGTAGGTGTCGCGCACGACGAAGCGCAGGTCGGTGTCGGCATCCTTGCGCCTCCAGTTCAGGTCGACGCTGGAGAGTATCTGCTTCTGGTCGGTGCTTGACAGCGAAGCGTCCGACACCAACTCCGGCAGCCCGCTCAGCGGCGAGTCCTGGAATTCCTGAGTCCGTACCTTCGATTGCCCGCCGTAGTAGAAGCTGGACACCGAGCCGCTGAGTGTCGTGGTCACGGCAGGCTGGGCGGGGCCTTCCGCGGCCTGGGGCGGCGGGGCCAGCGTCAACAGCGCTTCGCGCACGCGTTGAGCGCCAGGGCCTTCGGGATAGAGTTTGAGGTAGAGCTCGAATTCCGCACGCGCGCGCATTGGGTCGCCTTGCCGCCAGCGCGCGAGCGCAATCAACTCCTGGGCGTCCTGGCTCATGGCGTTGGGTGGCAGGCCCAGCAACTCGTCCAGCTTGCCAATGGCCAGGGTGTAGTCGGCGTGATCCATTGCCTGGCGGGCCTGGGCAAGCAAGACCTGCGCGCGCGCCTGGACATCGGAGGGCGGGACGGCGGCCTCAGGCACAGGCGCGGGCGCGCCCGCGGTCGGCGCCGGCACGGGGGGTTCGTCCAGGGCGGCTTGCGGAAAGCGTGCGCGCAGCGACCCCAGCAGGGTCTGCGCAACCCGCAAGCTCTCGATGCCCGACACCACCGTCTCGTACACCTGCTTGCCATCCATCACCCGCGAACGCACGCTGACCGTGTAGTCCTGCACCAGTACCGGCACCGACGGAACCGGCGCATTGGGGCTGTCCGCGCGATGCAGCACGATCCCAAACGCACCGCGCCGGGTTGCCGCCGCAGGGCTACCGACGACGGCCCCCTGGCCTCGCAAGACGATCTCGATGGTTCGGTTGCCTTGCCCCGCACGCGCCTCGAAGGGTGTGTTGCCGGTAAACCTCAGAACCAGCTTTCGGCTGCGTTCGGCCGGACCCGTCGCCTCGTCGGTCAGCAACAGGAATGACGCTCCGGAAGCTGCCGCCACGCGGCGTTCGGAAGTGATGAACCTGAGCGTGTCGGGCGTCGGCACGACATTGTAAAAGACCTGTCCCAGGTCGCCGCTTCTGGTCGCCTGTGTGCGCAGGTACTGGACCGGCGTAACGAACCGGACCTGCAAGACCGCGTCGTTGCCGACGCGGCGCAGTTCCACCTCGTCGACAAGTTGGGCCTGTACAGCGATGGCAAGCAGCGACAACGCGAGCGCGGTCAGGCGCGGGATGGATTTCGAAGCGGGCGTCACGATTTTTCTTGGAGTGGGTTTCCGCCCGCGGCTGGCCCGGGCTGTTGCTGCGGATCAGTTCCAGTTGCTATAGGGCGTCCCCCTGGTGCCGAGCGGGCGATGGCAGCCCGAGGTGGAGCAATCGGTGGGTACGGGCGTCTTGGTACGGTGAGTGAGCGACATGTGGGTCATGCTGCCCAGGTAACTGGTGCCGGTGGCGTGGCAGGCCTTGCACCAGCCGGCGCCGCTGCCCATGCTCGCGTTGTGGTTCATGCGCATGCTCGTCCAGACGGTTGTCGCCGTGTGGCAGGAATTGCACTCCATTGCAGCGCCGTTGAGGAGCTGGCTTTCAGGGATGTGGTTGGCCGGCTTGGTTTGCGCGCCTTGCGACGTGTAAGCGCCGCTGTGGCAAACCTTGCACTGCCCCGAGACGCTGACGTAGGCATGCAGCTTGCCGCCGGCCCAGCTCGCATAGCCTGCCTTGTGGCAAGTGCTGCAATTGACCGCCGCAAGGCCCGTGATTGTCTGGTAGGGCACGTGTCCGGCGGGTCTGCCGTCCGCGGGCGGGAAGGCTCCGCTGTGGCAGCTGGCACAGTCCAGCACCGGGACCTGGGTGTGATTCCACTTGGTGGGCTTCCAGGCGGTGGTGTTGTGGCAAGCAAAGCAGTTGGTCGCGCCCACCGGGATGTGGGTGGCGCTCTTGCCGGTGGCCCCGCTGCCGTTGTGGCAGCTGGCGCAGTTGGT
>DATNCB010000271.1:0-3783 GCA_035571715.1 Ramlibacter sp. | reverse complement strand
TCGATCACGCGCGAATAGCGCTCGTACTGCTGCGCGAGGTGGGCCTTGAACTGCGCGGGTCCCATCGAGTAGGGCTGCAAGCCCACCGCGATCAGTTTCTTGTTGATCTCCGCGTCCGCCACAGCGGCGTTGGCGGCTTCGGCCAGTTTCGCCACCACGCCGGCGGGAGTTCCGGCCGGAGCAACCATGCCGAACCATGCCGCGGCCTCGTAGCCGGGATAGCCTGATTCGGCCACGGTGGGCACCTGCTTCATCGTGTCCAGCCGCTGCGGCGTCGTGACCGCCAGGGCGCGCATCTTGCCGGCCTCGAGGAAGCTCGACATCTCGGACACGTTCGCCAGCACGGTGTCCACGTGTCCGGCGAGAACCGCATTGACGGCCGGAGCGCCCCCTGTGAACGGCGTGTAGATCAGGCGGATGCCGGCCGCGCGCTGCAGCATCTCGCCCGCGATGTGCTGTGTCGTGGCCGGACCGACCGTCGCATAGGACAAGCTGTTCGGCTTGGCGCGCGCGGCATCGAGCCAGTCCTTGAAGGTCTGGTAGGGGCTCGCCTGGTTCACCGCGAGCACCTGGGGCGAATTGGTCATGCACACGATCGGCTCGAACGCCTTGATGCCGTCGTAGGGCAGGTGCCATGCAGCTTGGCATTGATCACGAAGCTGTTCGAGATCAGCAGGACCGTGTGACCGTCCGCCGGCGACTTGGCGACGAAGGCGCTGCCGATCACGGTGCCGCCGCCCGGCTTGTTCTCGATCACGATCGGCTGCCCCAGGCTTTGCGTCATGTGCTGCGCCATCAGCCGGACCTGGATGTCCGCGGTACCCCCGGGCGGGAAGGGGATGACGACCTTGATCGGCTTCGAAGGAAAGGCTTGCGCCATCGCATGCGGCAGGGCAGTGGCACCAGCCAGGGCTGCGCCGGCAGCCATGAGTTCGCGGCGAGTCAACATCGGATTGCCTCCGTATTGTTGGCCCGCATTGTGCGCTCGCGCCCGCCGTTTGGCGATGAGTTCTTCCCGCGCCCTTATCTATTCACGACGGGCGCGGCCCCGCTCAAAGCCCGCTCGCGCCTGACTCCTCTTGGCTTTCTTCAAGTGTCCGATGTCGCGTTGTTACGGCGCTATGACGGTGTAGGGCGGAGCGACGTAGGTCGGCGCAACATAGGCCACCCGTGGCGACGATACATAGGCCACCGGGGCCGGCGCCGTCGTGTAGTAGGCGCAGCCGCCCAGCAACGCCGCACATAGTGGAGCAAGCAGGTAAAACGCTCTCATGAGTAACTCCTAAGCCGCGCTCGAGATGCGCGGATGCAGTTCCAGTCTGCCCGGCCGGCATCGCAGGGGGATCGGTCTATGCCGGGAAGTGCCGCAAGGCATGGCCTACAGCTCACGAACCCGGCTCGATAGCTGGCCATCCCGCACCGACAGCAGCACTGGCAGGCGTCCTACAAGTGGGTGTGCCGCACCGCGCGCGCCGCTGGGCGATTTCGGCCACATCACCGTGTGCTCGCCTCCGTTCAGCTTGCGTTCATGCAGCGGCCCGCAAGATGCGGGCACATCAACAAGGAGTGCCCCATGAAACATCTCGCCCTCATCGCTTTGGTTGCCGCCGGTTTCGGCGCGGCTCACGCGGAAACCTTTGTCGACAATGCGCGCGTGCGCAGCGTCGAGCCGCAGTACGAGAGCGTGGCGGTGCCGCGCAACGAGTGCACGAGCCAAATGGTGAACGAGGTGCGGCGCGCCGGCGGCGAGCGCGACTACGGTGGAGCCGTGCTCGGCGGTGTGGCCGGTGCGCTGGTCGGCAACCAGGTGGGCGGGGGCCATGGCAGGGAGGCCGCTACCGCACTGGGCGCCGTGGTGGGCGCGTTTACCGGTGACCGCATCTCTAATGGAAATCGACCGGAACAGTACGTAGAGGTTCCGCGCGAAGTGACCAGCTGCCGCACGGTCAGCGACGTGCAGACGCGCCTCACGGGCTACCGCGTCGGCTATGAGTATCGCGGGCAGCTCCTCACGACGGTCATGGCCGAAAACCCCGGCGCCCAGCTGCAGGTGCGGGTTTCGGTCGATCCAATGGTGCGGTAGTAGCATCGGCATTGAAAGATCCGGACATCCATGAAATTGCTTGCCCATTGCCTCTGCTGCGTCGCTCTCGTGGCTTCGGCCGTTCCGGCCTGGGCCGATATCGGCCGTGACCAGGCGGCCGCGGTCGCGCAACGGCTCGGCGGCGGGCGCGTCCTGTCGGTGGACAAGTCAGAGTCCGGCAGCCGACCGGTATGGCGGGTCAAGGTGGTCACCGCGCAAGGCGAAGTCAAGGTGATCCTGATCGACGCGGCCAGCGGCCAACCCATGTAGGGCCGCTGCATAAGGCCATCGAACATGCGCCTGCTGCTCATCGAGGACGACGCCGCACTCCGCCTGGGTCTGGCCAGGCAGCTCGAGGCGGACGGCTATCGCGTCGACCAGTCGGCGGACGGCGCGGATGGCCTGTTCCAGGCGCAGGAGTACCCGGTCGACCTGGCGATCGTCGACCTGGGCTTGCCCAAATTGAATGGCCTGACGATCGTGCAGCGCCTGCGGCAGGCCGGTAGCACGATGCCGATCCTGATCCTCACGGCGCGCGGCAGCTGGCAGGACAAAGTGGCCGGGCTGGAAGCAGGTGCTGATGACTACCTGGTCAAGCCCTTCGACTACCCGGAGCTCGCGGCGCGCGTGAAGGCGTTGCTGCGCCGCTCGATCAAGGCCGCATCCGACGTGCTCACGCTCGGGCCGGTCACGATCGACTTCCCGGCGCAGCGTGCGCTTCTGAATGACGTGGCGTTGGACCTGACGACATTCGAATACCGTGTGCTGGAATACCTGGTGCGCGCTCGCCCCAAGGTGGTCACCAAGCAGGAGCTGTCCGACTACCTTTACCCGCACGATGAAGACCGCGACAGCAACGTGCTCGAAGTGCTGGTCGGTCGCTTGCGCCGGAAACTGGACCCCGAGGGGACGCTGGCGCCGATCGAAACGGTGCGAGGACGCGGCTACCGCTTCACCCTCGAATGAGGCTCGACTCGATTCGCGCCCGCCTGATCCTCGGGGCGACGCTCGTGCTGGCCGCCTTCATGGCCGTGGCGGGGCTGGCGGTCCAGAATGCCCATGAGGACAGCGTGCGGACGGCGCACTTCGCCCGCCTGCAAAGCACGATCTACGTGTTGCTCGCGGACGCCGAAATCGACGCGGCCGGCGCGCTCGCCATGCCGGCCGGCTCTCCCGAGCCGCGCTTGTCGGTGCCGGGGTCGGGCTTGTACGCGAACATCGTCAACGTCAACCGCAGCGAGGAATGGCAATCGCCATCCACCGTCGGCGTGAAGCCGCCGTTCCAGCGCAGCGCCGCTGTCGGCCAGTGGCGCTATGACACGGTGAGTGGCCCGGCCGGCGCGTTCCTCGTCGCCGCTTACGGGGTCAAGTGGTCGCGGCCCGGCGGCGATGCACCGCTGGTGCTGTCGGTGGCCGAGGACAAGGCGGCCTTCGATCGCGAGGTCGGCGCTTTCAAGCGCACCTTGTTGGAATGGCTGGGCGCGGCCGGCGTGCTGCTGGTGCTGTCGCAGACGCTGCTCCTGCAATGGGGCCTCGCGCCGCTGCAGCGCGTGGCCCGTGAGATTCGACGCGTGGAAAGCGGCGAGCAGTCGCAAGTGGAGGGCCGCTATCCCACCGAGATCTCGGCGCTCACCGGCAACCTGAACGCCCTGATCGCACAGGAGCGCGTGCGGCAAACCCGCTACAAGGAAGCGCTGAGT